>JBAVBF010000724.1:0-2825 GCA_049586115.1 Thermoanaerobaculia bacterium
ACGATCGAAACATTCGATGCCGGCCATCTCTGGCGTCTGCAGCAGCCGGCCATCGAGTCCGTACGTCCAGCCGTGGTAGCCGCACTGGAGGACGGGACGTTTCCCCTCCCCTTTCGCGACCGGACCAGCGCGATGGCGGCAGACATTCGACAGCGCACGCAGCTCGCCGTCACTTCCGCGGACGATCAGCAGCGGCTCGTTCGCGATCGTTGTCGTGAAAAATTGACCCGGCTCGCGAACCTGAGCGGCGCGGCCGGCCAGTTGCCAGCTGCGTCCGAAAATATTGCGGTTCTCATCGTCGAGAACGTTCGGATCGAAGTAGTACGCCGAGGGAAGCGTGCGGGCGTAGGCGAGGCGGGAGTCGAATTCGTAGCCGCTCATTTGCGTCGCACGAGAAGGTACAACGGGATCGTCAGAACGAGAACACCGACCGCGAAGAGTGAGTTGCGCAAGTCGCTGATGACGGCGCCGATCAGGAACGCGACCGACGCGAGCAACGCCAGAATCGTCGTGTACGGATGGCCGATGGCGCGGAACGGACGCGGCGCGTCGGGCGCGCTGCGCCGCATCGCGAACACCGACGCGAATGACAGCGTGTAATTAGCCACGAAGAAGAACGCCAGGATTGCGATGACCTGCTCGAACTTGCCGGAGATGACGAAGACCGCCGCGAGGAAGCTGCTGAACAGCAGCGCGATGTCGGGCGTGCCGCCTTTGTTGACCTCGGCCGCGCCTTTCCAGAACAGCCGGTCGCGAGCCATGGCGAAGAGGACACGCGGCGCCATCAGCACGTTCGAATTCACCGCGCTGAGCAGCGAGACGATCATGATCACGCGCAGGATCGTGTCGCCGTATCCGCCGAAAAGATGTTGCGCGACGACGCCCGCGGCCATCTTCTGTCCGGCGATGCTGCCCAGCGGCACGACGCGCAGAAAGGCGACGTTGACGAGCAGGTAGATGGCCATCACCGCGACCACGCCGCCGAACATCGCCCTCGGGATGTTGCGCCCGGAGTCTTTGACCTCTTCCGAAAAGTAGATGACCGCGGTCCATCCGTCGTACGTGTAGATGACGGCCTGCAACGCGAGGATGAACGCAATCGCAATCGATCCTTCGCGCTCGGCCACGATCGACGGCGCCATCGGATGGCGTCCGCCGAGGTAGAAACAGGCGGCGATCAGAAAGAGAAAGGCGATCGCTTTCAACAGGCTCGTCGCGTCCTGCGTCCAACCGCCCCAGCGCACGCCGAACCATTGGATGAGCGTCAGAATCGCGATGACCGCGAGCGCGACCGGCTCGATACCGCGCAGCCGCGGAAAGAGAACGAGCATGTATTCGCCGACGACGATGGAGACGGCTGCAGTCGTGCCGCAGGTCGAGATCCAGTCGCTCCAGCCGACCACGAGTCCCGCGTAATCGCCGAGGGCGCGGCGGACGAAGACGTATTGCCCGCCAGACTCCGGCACGAGCGTGCCCAACTCCGCCAGCGCGTTCGCGCCGAGGAGCGCGTAGAGGCCGCCGATGATCCAGACCGTGAGGAACGGCCAGAAGGTGGGGAGTTGCGCAGCGATGTCGCCGGGCGTGCGCAGGATGCCGGCGCCGATCATGTTCCCGACTGTGACGGCCAGCCCGAACGTCACGCCGAGGACGGTAAGCAGTTTCGCGCGCGGCAAGAACGTAAGTGTAGCGGACGCGGAGTTTCACATCATGCGCGTTATCATCGAGATCGCTCTCCATGTTCGATCCCCGAATCTCCGTCATCCTCCCCGTCTACAACCGCCAGCATTCCGTCGCACGCGCGATTCGCAGCGTCCTCGGGCAGACGCATCCTCCGTGCGAATTGATCGTCATCGATGACGGTTCGACCGACGGCACGCGCGCGGTGCTCGAAAGTTTTGCGTCGCAGATCACCGTCATCGAACAGCCGCATGCGGGCGCGTACGTGGCGCGCAACCGCGGTTTACGCCACGCGCACGGTGAGTTGATCGCGTTTATCGACTCCGATGACGTCTGGCTTCCCGACCGGCTGGCGTCGCAACTGCCGTTGATGAATCGGTCCGAAGTCGGACTCGTATTCGGCGACGTCGTCCACGTTCGTCCCTACCACGATCGGCGCTACGTCACCAGTTTTCAGGTTGCGCCGCCGCGCCGCGGGCGCGTGGCGAAGCAGTTCGCGTGGTGCAATTTCGTTCCGACGTCGGCGGTCCTGGTGCGCCGCATCTGCATCGAGGAAGCTGGCGGTTTTGCCGAAGATGTTTCACTTTCCTGCGATTACCTGATGTGGTTTCAAATCGCGTTGCGTCATGAGCTCGATTTTGTCGATCGCGTCGTCGCCGAGTACACCCTCAGTCCCGACAGCATGAGCCGCGACCTCGGCCGCTCCATCGCGGCGCGCATCGAGCTTTTCTCGGGCGAACTGACCCGCACCACCGATCCGGCGACGCGAAAAATCCTGAAACGCCTGCTGTTCAACCTCTCCTGGTCGCTCGCAATCGCATCGCTTCGTAAACGCACAGCCACCGTGCCCCGTCCGTTGCGGAAGGCGCGAACGACCGCAATGGCGGCAGCCCGCCTGGAAGCCGGAATTTGGACCGCCGCATTTGCAATGAATCAGCTTCGCGTCCGCACGCGCCGCCTCTTCCTATGAATCTCCCCTTCATTTCCATCGTCATCGACACCATCACCCGCGACGACTACGGAGCGCGACCGCTCGTTGACGATCTCCAGGTCACGCTCGATGCCGTAGCCCGGCAGACGTATCCGCGTGAACTGTTCGAGACCCTTGTCGTCGTTGACGACATCGGCAGCGGCGAAGCGGGCGAGGT
>JBAVBF010000725.1:0-3572 GCA_049586115.1 Thermoanaerobaculia bacterium
CTTTCGCGTCGTCGTTGCGGCGGGAGATTGCGGTGGTGGTCTGCGTCTTGGCCAGATCGACTTTGTCCTGGTGGAACGCGGGATGCTCGAGGACGTCGACGAAGATCGGGAAGACGGTATCGAAGTCGCCCTTCAGCGCGGACATTCCGACGGTGCTGGAGTCGTCGTTGACTCCGGTCTCGACGCGCGCGGCGCGGGCTTCGAGGAAGTCGTCGAGCTCGTCGCCGGTCTTCGAGGTGGTTCCACCCGTGCGCCAGGCGCCGCCCAGGACGCCGGCCAATCCGGTTTTGTCGGCAGCGACGTCGCGGACGCCGCCGCGGATGCGAGCGGTTCCGCGAATGAGCGGCAGTTCATGATCCTCCATCAGGAAAATCACCATGCCGTTGGCGAGCTGCACGCGCTTCGGCTGCGGAAGCTGGATCTGATGCAGCGGCGGAGTCTTGATGTCGTGGTAATCGGAAACCTGGGCGAGGGCAGGGAGCGACAGAAGCGCCGTCGCTGCCGCGATCGCATGCATGCGAAACGATGTCATTTCGTGTCTCCCTTCGGCGCCGTGGCGACGGCCGTCCTGGCCGACTCGATCATGGCCGTGGTGCGGTTGGTCGGCACGAACGTGGCGTTTGCGACGCGTTTGATGTCGGCGGGCGTGACTTTGTCGATCTTGTCGACCTCCTTGAACAGCTCACGCCAGTCGCCGTACGTCGTCTGATACGAAGCGAGCTGCGAAGCCAGTCCGGAGTTGCTGTCGAGCTGGCGGAGCAATCCCGCTTTTGCGCGGGTCTTGATCGACTGCAACTCGTCCGCGGAAACGTCCTCGGTCTTCAGGCGATCGATTTCGGCGTGAATCGGATCGGCGATTTCGCTGGCCGTGTGGCCGGCGGTCGGGACGCCGAAGAAGAGGAAAAGATTCGGATACTTGTTGCCGGGGAAGCCGTTGAATCCGGCGGAGGCGATGGCGATCTTTTTGTCGCGCACGAGCGACCGATACAGCCGCGACGTGCGGCCCTCGGACAGAATCATCTCGATGGCGTCGAACGCCGCCGCATCGGGATCGGTCGCTGCCGGACGGTGGTAGGCCTCGATGTAGAACGGCTGCGACTGTTCGCGCAGGATGACGGTGCGCTCGGCGGTCTGTTTCGGTTCGACCGTGCGCAGCGGATCGGGCGCGGGCGCCTTCGGCAACCGGCCGAGGTACTTCTCCACGATCGGCATGACCTCGGCGGCTTTCAGATCGCCGACGAGCGCGACGACCATGTTGGCCGGGACGTAATACTTTTTGTAAAACGCCGCGGCATCGGTCGCGGAAAAGGTCTGCAGATCCGAAGGCCAGCCGACCGTCGGCTGTCCGTACGGATGGGCGGTGAATGCGGCGGCCAGCGTCTGCTCGATGAGCCGTCCGACCGGGCTGCTCTCCGTGCGCATGCGCCGTTCTTCGTAGACGACGTCGCGCTCTTTGTAGAACTCGCGGAACACGGGATGGAGGAAGCGCTCGGATTCGAGATACGCCCACAGCTCCACGCGGTTCGACGGCATCGAGTAGAAGTACTCGGTCGAATCGGCCGCGGTTCCTGCGTTCACGCCTACGGCGCCGGCGCGGTCGATGATCTTGCTGAATTCATTCGGCACCACGAACTTCTGCGCGTCGTCGATGGCGGACTTCCAGGCCTTGTCGAGCGCGGCGATCTTCGCCTCGTCGTGATTGACGGGATCGCGGCGGGCGCGGTCATAGGCGGCGTATGCCTCTTCGACCTTTGCCAGCGATGCCGTCTCGGCCGTGTAATTCGACGTGCCGATTTTGTCGGTGCCCTTGAACGCCATGTGCTCGAACATGTGCGCGAGGCCGGTGATCCCCGGTACTTCCTGAGCCGATCCGACGTTCACGATCGTTGCGAACGAGAAGACGGCGGCTTCGGGGCGCTCCATGACGATCACGGTCAAGCCGTTGTCGAGTTTGCGCACGGTGGTGCGTTTCTCGAACGAGGCGAGATCCTGCGCGTGCAGGGTCGCCGTGATCGTCAGAAGCAGGAAGAATGATGTGGACAGTCTTCGAACTGCTCCCTTCAAATGATGCCTCCTTGTGGTTTGTGTGCGGCAGGTTTGCGGAGAGGAACGTGGGAGAGCGTACACCTTCAACCACGCCCTGCTTTCGTGATACGTGTTGACGCCAGGAGCGTTTCGTTTATTGCACGAAGACGAGGACGACGAATACCGAGGATGGAAGCGGCCCGGACCGTTGCCTCCGCGCGGTGTGGAAGTTGAGGATGGCGAGTCGCTCGACTATCTCTGCGGCTGGTTCCGCATCTTCCAGTACGAACGCGGACATCGCTATTCGACCGACGACGTACTGACCGCCTGGTACGCAACGCAATGGGCACCTCGCGTCTCCCGCGCCGCGGACCTCGGATCGGGCATCGGATCCGTTGCTCTGATCTGCGCGTGGCGTCTTCCCGGCGCGACGTTCTGCACCGTTGAAGCGCAGGCGATGTCGGCTCGGTTAGCGCGAAAGAGCATTCGCTACAACGGCCTCGAGTCGCGGTTCACCGTGTACGAAGGCGACCTGCGCTCTTCCGTTCTTGCCGAGGAGGAACGATTCGATCTGGTGACCGGCTCGCCGCCGTACTGGCCGGCATCCGCGGCGACGGGAGCGGCGCATCCGCAGGCCGTTCCGGCGCGGATCGAAATCCGCGGATCCGTTTTCGATTACGCGGCTGCGGCTTCGCGCATCCTGGCCACGGGCGGGATGTTCGTCTTCGTCTTTCCGTACATCCAGCGCGAACGCGCCGAGGAGGCGATCGCCGCGAATGGACTGGTGTTGCTGCGTCGCCGCGATGTCGTATTCAAAGAAGGGGAGCCGCCGATGATCTCCCTCTTCGCCGCGATGCGTGCTTCAGACCTTCCGCCGGGACGCAAGCCGTGGATCGAATCGCCGCTGATCATTCGCACGAAATCCGGCGCCGTGCATCCGGAGTACGCCGCGATCCGTATCAGCTTCGGTTTTCCGCCGGGCGACATTCCGGCGGCGCCGTTATGATGCCGCCGGAGGATGTGAATGCCGCTCGCTAATGCCCTGATCGCGGAGCTCGAACTCGAAGGAAAGTCGACGGTGCGGATGCTGGAACGCGTCCCCGCCGACAAGCTCGATTGGAGTCCGCACCCGAAATCGCTGACGCTCGGCCGCCTGGCCTGGCACCTCGTCTCGATCCCTGCACTCGCCGTGAAATTAGTCGGCGACGGCAAGTTCGATCTCAGGAACGGCGGTCCGCCGCCGATGCCCGAGAATCCCGAGTTCGTGGAAACGTTCAAGCGCAACCTGTCGGCGATCCAGTCGACGCTCTCAGGCATGGACGATGACGCGCTGAAGGCGCCGTTCACGATCTCGCGCAACGGCGACGTCCTCAACGAGACGCGCAAGATCGTCTTCATCCGCTCGGTGATGATGAACCACAGCTACCACCATCGCGGACAACTCTCCGTCTACCTCCGCCTGCTCGACGTGCCGCTGCCCGCGATTTACGGCACAAGCGCGGATGAGGCAATGTAGCTCTCCGCGCCTCCGCGTCTCCGCGTGAAAA
>JBAVBF010000726.1:0-1510 GCA_049586115.1 Thermoanaerobaculia bacterium
GCCCGCGCACGCAGCGGCGACGAAGCGCTCGATCTCGTTCGCAGGCATCGTCCCGACGTCCTGCTCACGGATATCGAGATGCCGTCGAAGACCGGCCTCGAAGTCGCACAGCTCGTTCGTGACGAGCATCTGCCGACGCGCGTGGTGATCCTGACGACGTTCGCCCGCGGCGGCTATCTTCGACGCGCGCTCGAAGCGGGAGCCTCGGGATATCTGCTCAAAGACTCACCGGCGGAACAGCTCGCGAATGCGATCCGCCGCGTGCACGCAGGCGGCCGCGCGGTCGATCCGGAGTTGGCGGCCGAGGCGTGGAGCGAGCCCGATCCGCTGACGGACCGCGAACGGCAGGTGCTGCGGCTGGCAGGCGAGGGGCAGGCAACGGGCGACATCGCCGAGTCGCTGCATTTGTCCGAGGGGACCGTGCGCAATTACCTCTCCGAGGCGATCAGCAAGCTCGGCGCGCAGAACCGCGTCGAAGCCGCGCGGATCGCGCGAGAAAAAGGGTGGCTGTAGCCGCTCCGTAACCCTTCCAGAAATCCTGTCTCCTGTTTTTGCATTCCAATGCAGGCTGTACGGAGGTTTCATGAAACGAATCGCTCTCGCAATTGCAATCATCGCGGCGGCTGGATGCTCCTCATCACCGCAGCAGAAGACGCAGCCGGCGCCGCAACCGGCGTCCTATTCACCGTCGTACGCGTACGACATGGGCTCCTCGCCCGTCGGCGTCATTCCCTCGGCGCTGCTGCGCGACGCGACGCGCAACAAAGACGTCGAGGTTTCGATCGAGTATCCGACGCGCGGCACCGGCCCGTTTCCGATCATCATCTTTTCGCCGGGCTACGGCGGATCGAGCCACTCGTATGAGGCGCTGATCTCGTACTGGACGAGTTACGGCTACGTCTGCATCCGCCCGATGCACGCTGACTCCGGCGCGCTGCGCGACACGATGAACGACCTGTTGCAGCTGAAGCCGCAGGATTCACGGCCGGGTCATCGCGACCGCACGAAGCCGAATCCGAACACCGCCGCGCGCACGCGGCCGAATCTCGCCGAGGCGATCTGGGACAAGGAGCGCGAGCCGCAGTGGCGCGACCGCGTCCGCGACATCACCGTCATCCTCGATTCGCTCAACGATCTGGAAAAGAACTATCCCGAGCTGGCTGGCAAGATGGACCACGCGAACATCGGCGTCGGCGGCCATTCGTACGGCGCGTTCACGGCGATGCTCATCGGCGGCGCGAAGACGTTCAGCAATCCGCCGGTGTCGGGCGGCGATCCGCGCGTGAAAGCGATCGTGGCGATGTCGCCGCAGGGCGTGGCCACGAATCGCGGCCTGACCGCGGAATCGTGGCGCGACGTCCACGTCCCGGCGATGTTCATGACCGGCACGCGCGACTACGGCGCGAACGAGACGGAGAGCCCCGACTGGCGCCGCACGGCCTACGAAAATTCGCCGGCCGGCGACAAGTACTTCGTCCTGATCCGCAATGCCGGCCACATGACCTTCACC
>JBAVBF010000727.1:0-3865 GCA_049586115.1 Thermoanaerobaculia bacterium
CGAATGCGCCGAGCTCCTCGGCACGATCGCGGGCCACGATCCGCTCGACTCGACCTCCGCGACGGACGCCGTCGACGACTACCCCGCCGATCTCGATACCGGCGTCCGCGGACTCCGCTTCGGCGTCGTGCGCGAAGCGGTCGCGCAGTTGGAGGGAGAAGTCCGCGCGAATTTCGATGAGGCGCTGAAAGTCCTTCGCGGCGGCGGCGCGGTCATCGAAGAAGTCAGCGTTCCTGCGATCGGATACGCCATCGCCATCTACTACATCATCGCCAATGCCGAGGCCAGCGCGAATCTGTCGCGATTCGACGGGATTCGTTACGGACATCGCAGCGACCGCGCGAAATCGTTGCGCGAGGTCTATTTCGAATCGCGAGGCGAAGGCTTCGGCGACGAAGTGAAGCGCCGGATCATGCTCGGCACGTTCGCGCTGTCGTCCGGCTACTACGACGCCTACTACGGCCGCGCCCAGGCCGTGCGCGCCAAACTGCGCGCTGATTTCAACGCTGCCTTTTTGCGCTTCGACTTTCTGCTGACACCAACCACGCCCGAAACCGCGTTCCCGATCGGCGAGAAGACCGACGATCCGCTGGCGATGTATCTCTCCGATATCTTCACCGCGCCTGCGAATCTCGTCGGCATCCCCGCCATCGCCATCCCTTCCGGCTTTTCACGCGAACACCTGCCGCTATCGCTGCAGATCATGTCCCCGCACTTCGCCGAACGCGCGCTCTTCCGCGCCGCAAACTTCTTCGAACGCGAAACCGGATTCTGGCGCGAAGCGCCGTCAGTCGTTAGCGGTTGACGACCAGGATGGAGGATTGCAGATGGCATCGTTCGATATCACTTCTTATTGATCATCGGTTGTCCGAAGGTTAAGGGCTCGAACCGATCGTGCGAATCCCACGACAGCATTACTCTTCGCGGATGCGGAAGGATTCGAGTCTGCCCTTGGCGACGCCGATGGATGAGACAAGTGCAGGAGGCTGGAGCCCGCCCACCGGCGAGCCCCGGTCTGTTCTCCTAGCGAATGAGGAATCCGGTGAAGTTGTAGTCTGCCAAGTGGCGCATGGGGCCGCCATCGCTGTGAACGATAGTCTGCACGTAGTCGCCCTGGTTCAGCTTGAGCGCTACTCCGTACGCACCCGTGCCGCGGGCTCCGTCGCCTTCTCCGCTCCACGCTTCGCCAACCGAACTGCCGTTGCGAAGGAGGTAAACCATGACGTCGTCCTGTGTCCCTCCAAAGTAGTAGGCGTCTTTCACGAACGTGACGTTGAAATAGAAGAGACCACTGCACGGTGCAAAGAACGTTGAGTTGGCCGGCCAGGCCCCACCGACGTTCGTAACTACCGTTGAATAGGTAAGCAACACATCTTGACCAGCTGTGTGATGACTGTTGCCCTGCACGCTGAGCGCGATGGGCGCAGAACAAGCAGCTTTGGCACCTAGGAACGGCTTGCGGAGTTGTGTCAACTCAGCCTCCTGTTGAGGCGATAGCTTTGTAGTGACGACTTGGCGGGTCGCGGATCGCACGGCGATTTCATCCGCCGTGCCGGTCTGCCGTGTTGGCGTCTGTGCCTGTACGTTCGTCGATGCTGCAAGAATGATTGTTGCTGCAAGTGCAATTCGTTTCATCGTTCTCTCCATTGCCTGTCTTTGCGATCAAGCGGGTGTTCCCGCGTGCCGCATATTGATGAAGCTACGCTGCTGCAGAGAATCTGAGGTTGCTGTGGATCGGGACCCACAGGAGTAGTGAGCGGTGTGTGCAAATCGTTTCATCCAGCAGGCGCCGTTGCTCTTTTTGAGCTCGAATCCCGGCTTTGGCTTGGCTCGCGCGTAGTGCGGGTGTCCTCGCCTGCATCCGTCGTGGCGTCTCGCCCGGCGGGGGTTTCTGGATTCAATCGCGCCATGATCAACGCGCCGCCGGGCGAGGACGCCCGCCGGATGCAGCCGAGACGGCCGCGCTACGCTTTCACCGTACGGCGCGACCGCGCGAGTCGAAGATGACGAAGCGGCCGGCGATGTGGCGTTCTCCGGCAATCAGTTTTTCGTAGGCGACGAGGAACATGCCGTTGCCCATGCTGAGGACGGAAGGATCGCGCTCATCTGCGGCTGAGATGGCGATCACGAGCGGAATGACGTTTCCGGCGCGATCGATGGATGCACCGACGATGTCGTGGGTGCGGTTTGTGTTTGCCGTCCGCCAGACGACGACGTAGCGCTCGTCGTCGCCGGCGATGTCGGGACGCGTCGCGCCGGTATCCGGACCGAAGCCGCCGATGACTCGAGGTTGATTGACGCTGCTCCCAACGTCGCTGAATGACGGCGGAAGAAGCCGGGCCATCACGACGGAACCGCCCCTCGGATGGATACCCTGCAGCCATACCATCGCGACGTCATGGCCGTCTCCGCGGATGGCGGGCGCGGCGTCGGTGTCGTAGTCCAGGCCGATCGACGCCGTTACGCTGTACAGCGAAGTGAACTGAAGGAAATTTACACCGGTTGTCGGAACCAGCGGGCAGAGACAGAACGTGTGAGGTAAGCGGCACGAGACCGGGCATGTGAGGGGGCCGGGAGCCTGCCCGAGGGCAACGATCTGCGGAAACTCGGTCGCGAGGGTCATGTCGGTTGCGTTCATCCCTGCGTTGAGCGGCTCGCTGAGCGAGCCGTCATCGCGGAGCTCCCAGGCCGAAGCTGCGGCGGTGATCCACGTTGTTTTGCCGGATCGCACGATTGCTGGCGCAGTGACCGGCTGCCAGATCCCGAGCAACGATTCAGGCGTGGACGATTTCAGGTCGCGATCGAGCCGGCAGTACGCCGCCCGCGCGATCGCCGGGTTGGTGGAGAGGATTTCCACCCAGGCGAGCGTGAAGCCATCGCCACGCGGTGCGGCGGCGAGGGAAGGCGCGACGACGTTTACAGGATTCGGCGAAGAGGGAGGGACCGTGGGAATGGTCTGAACCGGTCCCGCGAAATGGCCGCTGGCATCGAGACGAACGACCGAGATTCGATCGCCGGGCGTGCCCGGCATCAGCCATGCGATGGCGATACCGGTTCGATCTTTCGCCATGGCCACCGCGGGCGCCGGCAGAAACGGCGCGAGGAACGTCGACGGAAGCGGTCCCGAGTCGATCTCGGCGCTGATGGTCTGAGCGTGTGCATCCACTGCCTGGATGAGGAGAAACGCGAGGAGGAGCGTTCGCATGGTGTGAATACGGTTTCCGCCGGGCGAACGTCGTGGAAACGTAGTGCGGGCGTCCCGCCTGCACTACGCTGACTCTCTGCTACACTTTCCCTCGTGCGTAAGTGGTGGGTGGGCCTCCTTGGAGCGCTTCTTCCGGCGGTACTTGTTGCCGCCTCTCCTTCGAAAACGATTACGCCCGAGCTGCGCGCGTCGCTGACGGCCGATTACACGATCGACGTCGTCGTCACGCCGCATGAAGGTGATGCGTGGAGCCGGCTGGCCAAGCGCGTTACCGGCGACGGCGACCGCTGGAACGAGATCGCGTCGTTCAATCACGCCGGTGGAAATCTCACGACCGAGCAGCGCGTCCGCATTCCGTTCAACCTTCTCCGTCCCAACCTGCAGCGCGACGTGGCCGCGGCGCTCTTTCCGTCCGACAGCGACGTCGCGGCGGGACGGCGCCATGTCGTCGTCGGCAGCAGCGGCATCGAAGGCGAATCGCTCTGGAACATCGCCGAGTGGTTTACCGGCAGCGGCGAGAACTACGCCGCGATCCGTGCCGCGAATCCGGCGCAGGGACTCTCGACCCGCAAAGGTGACGTGATCCTCATCCCGAAGGAGCTGCTCGTTGCGGCATTCCGCCGCGGCGAAATGGAGGAACGTAATGCACCGAAGACAGCC
>JBAVBF010000728.1:0-3356 GCA_049586115.1 Thermoanaerobaculia bacterium
GTACCTAAAGGATCGATGAAGTTAACTGGATCGGAGCCTGCGTACGCGTAGAGATCGCTGTCACCCCCTTCAAATCCAATGGGATCCTTGGCTGTCCATCGCCCTGTGCTCGAATCATAGTCCCGGCTGCCGAAAGAGATCAGCTTCGTGTCGGCGTCGTACATGCCTCCCGCAAATCCGAAGGGCTGGAAGCCCGGGTTAGTGTCGGTGAGCACATTTCCGAATTCATCAAAGTCCATTCTCTGCACTACGCTGCCGTCGTCAGCTTTGAGCACTAGCCGTGGGCTGCCCAGATGGTCGGTGATCACTCGATAAGTCACATCTCCCTTGATGATCAGGTCCGGCACGTTCGCATGCATAGCATAAATAAACCGCGCCACGACATCGCCGTTCGCGTCGACCTCCGCGGCCGGACTGAGATTTCCGGCGTAGAGGAAACGCTGCGCGAAAGCACCGTCCACCTTCTTGCCGATACGGCGGTTCTGGCCGTCGATCACGTAGTCGATCGCTCTGCCGTCGGGGAGCATGACGTGATTCAAATTCCCCAACTCGTCGTACTTGTACGTGCTGGTGCCGGTGGAGTCGACCTTCGTCACAAGATCGCCGGCTGCTGATTGGGTATAGCTTGCTGCGTTGTAACTGAGCACGCGGTCCTGGGCATCGTAGCTTCCGTTTTCCGTCCCCGCGGGCGTGGTGCGGGAGAGGCGGTTGCCGTTGTCATCGTAGGTGTAGTGGCTCGTGTTCGCGCCATTCTTTGAGACATCGATTAGACGTCCGGACGTGTCGTAGCCGTAGCTGTACTGCGAGGTCACGCCATCGACCGTCTCGCTCTTCTGCGCGATCCGTCCCACGTCGTCGCGCGTATATTGCTGGTCGAACAACGCCGTTCCTCCGTACGAGGCCGCATACGTCAGCGGCTCGCCAAAGGAATTGTAAGTCCAGGCAACCGTCAGGTTGCCGATCGTGCTACCCGACAGCAAGCCGCTGTCGGCCGCCCGGCTGAGCGCAAGATCGCCCGCTCGGACGAGCAGCTTGTCATCGTCATACGAGAAGCTCACCCCATTGCAGGCCAGCGTCACTGCCGTCGGGCAGTTCACCGTCTCTCCGGTGACCACCATGTCGCTGTCGTAATCCCAGTGCATCGATCCGCTGACCGCTCCTGTCCATGTCGCATCGGTAAGGAGCGATCCATCGTAGGCAAACTGCGTCACACCGCCGTCCGGCGCCGTGATCGACGCCAGATTGCCGGTCGTCGCTTCGTATGCGTACTGATACGTTCCGCTGCCGATCGTGAGAGCGGCCATCCTTCCCGCACCGTCGTAGGTCAGTCCCACTGTTCTGCTGTCGGGCCTGGTCACCAGAGTCAGTTGCTTGTCGCGGTTGTAGGCGTACTGCGTTGCTCCTCCGTTGGGAACAGCCGGAGGGGTATACGAGGACGTCAGATCGGTCGATGTGTAGCTGAAGAGATGATGCGGCCGGCTCGGCGGGGTGACTGAGGTGAGATTGCCGTTTTGGTCGTAGGCGAAGTGAATCTGCCTGCCATCGGGCAGCGTCTGGTCAGTGACGCGGTCCGCCGTATCGTAGCCGAACGTCACGGTCCGCTGGAGCGGGTCGGTCACCGACTGCAGCCGCCGGTGTCCGTCGTAGATGAACTGCGTCTGCCGCGATCCGGTTTGGAGGGTTGCCAACAGGCCGCGGGCGTCGTAGCTGAACCCGGTGGCCGCCAGACCTGCCGGCGAAACCGCGGTGACGTGATCCTTGCTGTCCCGGGTCATGCTGGTGGTCCGTCCCATGGGGGTGGTCAACGTCGTTCGGCGGGTCGAGGCGGCGAACGCCCGCGTGTAGGTTCGACCGTTGAGGCGAAGGTGTTCCGTCACCGAGGAGACGCTCAAGGGATCGCGCAGATTCGTCAGCACGGCAGAACGATCTGATGAGTAGGATGAGAACAGCTGCGGCGTTTGGAACGTGCCGCTCGTAAGGAATACCTGCCCGCCGAAGCGAGGATCGGGCATCTCGGTCGATGTCGTGCTCGTACCGTCCGGCGCGTGAGAAGTGCCGGTGCGATTGCTTAGCCGGCTGCTGGTCGCTGTCAGTCCGGCGCTGTCGGTCACTGATCGTGAGAGGCTTCCGTCGTTGCCAGTGGCGTAGTGATACGACATCGAGCGTCCCTCGCCGCTGGACCGACTGACGTTGAACGATTGATCCGTACCAATTCGCGACAGCGCAGTGAAGCCTCCTGCGGGATCCTGGTCTTTGATCAGACGGCCGTCGGCCGAGTACGTGAATTGATGCAAGCCGCCACGTGGATCGGTCAGGGTCTCGAGCAGTCCGCCGGCGTCATACGTCAAGGCTGTGGCCTCACCAGCTGCATTCGTTGCGCGGGACAGGTAACCGTCGCTGCCGATGGTAAGGGCCGTCTGCTGACCGCCCGGTGCGACCAGGGCGAACGGCTTCCCATCAGGATCCCGCAGAATCGAGGTCACGTTTCCGTCCGGGTCCGTGACGCTCTCAAGTCGTCCATTGGCGTCGTATCCGAAGAGATGGATCACTACGCCCGTTTCCGAATCGACTGTTTTCAAGTGGCGGCCGTTCTCGTCGAAAACGTAGACTTGCGATCCGTCTTCCGAGGCGATGAGCATGTTGCCCGCGCTAAGACCAGGCAGGGGCGGGGTGACTCGCTTGATCTGTCTGAAGTCGATGAAGTAGATGTTGCCGTCGGCGCCCATGGACAAATCGCCAACGCTCGACAGAGCTGCGGAGGTCGCCGGTACATTGTCTCCAAAGTTCTGGCCGCCGCCGGCGAATGTAAGAGCGTGGCCGTTTGCATCGAAAGTTGTGATGCGATTACGGACGCCGATATACGTGTTCTCGGATGCATCGACGACGATGGAGGAGCTATTGAATCCGCTGTCGTTCGCGGTGTCCGCGGGAGCCAGTTTCTCGATAATCCCATTCGGAGCGATGCGGCGGATACTGCCAGTGTCGGTGAGGTAAACGCTCCCGCTTGGCGCAAACGCGACGCCGGAAGCGCGGCTGAATGATGCAGAGCGCGAAGATCCGCCATCGCCGGTAGAGCTGAACACTGTGTTGCTGCCTGCTAGATGGCGCACGGAACCGCCGCTCGAGATCCGAACGATGGCGCTGCTCCCGGATACGTAAAGGCTTCCGTCAGGTGCGGTTGTCAACTTATTTCCGGAGAGGCGTGCCTGCGCGCCCGGTACTGGATCATCGCCAACATCCGTATTACCACCGCCGGCGATCGTCGTCACCTGCCCGGCGGAAAGGGTTCTTACACGCGTGCCCGAGGAGTTCTCGAGCATGTATAGCGTTCCATTCGCATCTACTGACATCGAGAG
>JBAVBF010000729.1:0-5268 GCA_049586115.1 Thermoanaerobaculia bacterium
AGCATGGAGAGCATTCTGTCACTGTCGGTATGCCTTGTCGCGCGGGGCGTCCGGAACGCTGGCGTCGCGCCGCCAGCGTTCCAACCACAACACGTCGCCATCGATGACGGCGCGTCCGCTGCCGAGATCAAGTGCTTTTGTGGCAATTACTTAGCGGGTCGAATCGTTTTCGGGAGCCGTGAAACGGCTTGCGTTACTCATCATTAATGTATTGGCCGCAACCGCCAATGCCGCGAGTGTCGCGTTCGTGACGCCGCAGCCGGGCGCGCAGGCGATCGGGCCGATGCTGATCGAGATTACGGCCTCGGTCACCAATGTCGATCGCGTCGAGTTCTCTGTCGATGGTGCGCTTGCCGGCGTGGCGCGCAAGCCGCCGTATCGGATCGCGCACGACTTCGGAGCGTCGCTCGGTGCGCATGCGATTACGGCGAAGGTTTGGTCGAACGGGTTTCGAAATTCGGATCAAGTCACGATCACGACCGCGGCGCTCAGCGCAAGCGAGACCATGAATATCGACGTCGTCGAAGTACCGATGCGCGTGCGCGCCGCGCAGCCGTTGCAGGCGAGCGATCTGCGCGTGACGGAGAATGGGATTCCGCAAACGATTCGCGAGCTGCGCGCAAACCGCGGCGCGGGGCGATTCGTCTTTATCGTCGACCGCTCGCTGTCGATGGGCGACGGAAAGCTCGACACGGCGTTGCGTGCGATCGCGAACGAATCGCCGCTGCTGCGAAACGACGACCGGCTCGAGCTCGTACTGTTCAATCACAACGTAACCAAGGCGCGGTCGATCCAGCGCGGCGAAAAACTTGGGGCGGTTCCTACGTCCGGCGGGACCTCACTGCGCGACGCGCTGGCGTCGATCGTCACGCGCGAGCGGACGTACGCGATCGTCATCACCGATGGCGGCGATCGCAACAGCGCCACCTCGGAGAATGATGCGCTGCACGCGATCAGCAACACGAAAATGATCGTCGACGCCATCGTTCTCGGCGATACGTCGTCATTCCTTCGCAACGCCGCGAAAAATACCGGTGGAACGCTCGTCACCGCGAACACATCGACGTTGCAGGCCGCGCTGCATGCGCTGCTCGTCGACATCAACAGCCGTTACTCGCTCGACTACCAGAGCCACGGCAACGGTCCGGGATGGCGATCGATCGTCATCACGCCACAGAGGCGCGGCATCGAGATCGTGAATGCACGCAAGGGGTACTACGCGCGATGAAACGGCTGCTGCTGATGCTTGCGTTCGCGATTCCTTCGTTCGCACAGACCACGCGCATCGCGTCCGACTTCGAGATCGCGCAGATGCAGCAGCAGCTGGCGCGCTCGCACGACTTCGTCTCGCAACTCTCCGGCCATCTCAACCTCGGCGACGCCCGTCTCGCGCGCAGCGAGAGCACGCTGGCGCGCCGCGAATACGCGCAGGCGTACGAGCTCGCGTCGAACGAGCGACTGGACGCCAGGCGCGCCTCCGATCTCGCGCGCTACGCGACGGCAACGTCGTACGCAGCGCTCGCCGAGGCGAAGTTGGGGCGCGATGCGGACGCGTTCGAGTTGTCGGAAGAGGCCGTCCGCTACGAGAGCGGCGACGCGAAGACGTGGAACCTTTACGCAAGCACGATGTCGCTCCTGCACAAGCCGGCGAAAGCTGCGAGCGCAACGCGCAATGCCGTTGCGCTGGCGCGGCGCGATCTGGCGCAATCGTCTGACAGCGGCAACCGCATCGACCTCGCCATCTACCAGTACGCCCTGGCCTCGGCACTCATCGACACGGGACAGACGAGCGAGGCCGAGCGGCTGCTCGTCGAGGTGACGTCGTCTCTCCGTTCGCCGGCCTTCGATTTCGTGCGCGCGCAAATCGCGCGGCTCGAAGCATTCGAGAACTATTCTTCGGCACGCGGCGAAGCGGCGTCGTACATCTCGCTCCTCAATCGATCGCAGTTGCGTCTTGCGTCGCTTTACGAATCGCGCGGCGACGCAGAACGCGCACGGCAGCAGTACGAGAACGTGCTCGCGGCACGCAGCGACGATCCGACGGCGCTGGCGGCGATCGCGCGGCTGTCGCAGTCCGGCGAGCACTTTGCGGAGGCATTCGACGCGAATCCGTTTTCGCCGGCGCTCGTGCGCGACTATCAGCATTACCTGACCACGCATCGCGACGAGCAGTCGGACGGAGACTCGGCCGGAGCGCGGATGCGGCGCGTGCTCATCGCCATGAATCGCGGCGAGTCGCAGGCGGCGAAGTCGGCCCTCGATCAACTGGAGAAGCAATATCCCGACAACGACACGTTGCGGACGCTTCGCGCGGAATTGGACCGGCCGAAGGAAACGCCGGCGTTCCTTCGCGCCGGCCTCACCGCCGCCACTCCCTCGGCTTCCGATCTCCGTTCACTCATCGCGATGTTCAACGACAATCGGCTGACACCCGAAGAGCGCGCGGCGCTCGACAAAATCGCGCTGACGAGCGTCGTGCAATTCGATGAGGCGAAGGGTAACGCTCCCGCGCATCAGACGATCTTCGAGTCCGGCCAGATCGACGGCGTTCGCTTCCGTTTCAGCGAGCCGATGGCGTTCAACGGAGACTTTGCCGCGCATGCGCCATTGCGTCTCACGTATCGCGTCCTCGGGGCGAGCAATGACGAGTTGTTGCTCGAGCCGATGCAACTGGAGGCGGCGCGATGACGAGCGTAGTGCGGGCGTCCTCGCCTGCATCCGGCGCGGCGTCTCGCCCGACGGCGGTTTCCGGGATTCATTCAACGGCGGCGAATCGACTACAGACACCACCGCCGGGCGAGGATGCCCGGCGGATGCAGACGAGACGTCCGCACTACACCTTGCTCGCGGCAGCAATTGCAATCTGCACGAACGCGCACGCCCAGCCCATCGCCGCGACGAATCGCGGCATCGTCGTCGCGCACGATCGCGTGATCGAGCTCTTCGATCGCGGCGGCAAAAATCTCATCTGGAAAACGGACGGACTACCAACGCCGCAGAGCATCGCGGCGTCCAATGAACGAATCGCGGTTCTCGATCCGCTGGCCAACGAGGCGCGCATCATCGAGCTGGCGACGGGGCGCGGAACGACGATTCACACGGGCGAAACGCCAATCGCCGGCGTCTTCATCGGACCAACGCTTTACCTCCTCGAGCGCGATGCCCGGGCTCTCGAACGGATCGGCGCGGACGGCACGAGAGCGTCCATCAGCACCGGCGCCGATCCGGCCTTTCTTCGCGAGGCGAACGGACGGTTGTACGCCTACGCACGCGGCGACGGTCTCGTCC
The DNA here is from genome assembly GCA_049586115.1 of Thermoanaerobaculia bacterium. GTDB lineage: Bacteria > Acidobacteriota > Thermoanaerobaculia > Gp7-AA8 > Gp7-AA8 > JADGNZ01. The sequence continues at coordinate 3,289 of JBAVBF010000729.1, forward strand.
AGGAAGTCACGACATCGCCGTTCGCAATCCGCCGCAGCGTTCGCGTGACGCCGTTCGCGTCCGACTTCGAGATCGATTCGAAGAACGCGTATCTCGTCGATCCGCACGCCGCGAAGATCGGCATCGTCGGTCTCGACTTGATGCAACCGGGTGGCAGCATCGACGTCGGCGCCGTGCCGGTTTCCTTTGCCTTCGCATCCACCGGCACGTCCCTCACCGCTCGTACGCTCGCCGTCGCCGATCCCTCGGCGAAAAAAGTCTGGCTGATCGAAGGAGCGCAATCGATGACGCAGGCCTTCACGCGCGGATTCCTGCGTGCCCTGATCGGACTCGGACTCTTCGGCAGCGACGCGTCGAACTTTCCTACCGGTGTCGATCGCGTTTTCATCCGCGGCGCGCGCTGGTACGCCTTCGATTCGAGCAGCGGGACGCTGTATCGATTCACGAAATCGTCGAGCTCGGTGATCGCGAAGAACGTCCATGCGTTCGCCGTCGCGCCCGAGGGAGTGCTCTGGTGGGACGACGCGGTACGGCGGTTGCACCAAGCGGACTAAAGAGAACGCGTTATGGCAGAACGAAAACCGTGTGTCCGATGCGAGCGCCCGATCGATGCGAACGCGCGCTCGTGCGTCTATTGCAACTGGGATCAGGGAGTCGCGAAGCCGGCCCAGACCGCCGCCGCGCCCGCTGCTCCCACGTACGTGCCGCCGCGCGACACGCGCCTGCGCAATCGCATCCTCGGCGCCATCGCATTCGCCGCGCTCGTCGTCATCGCCTTCGTGGTCGGATCGCTCATGCACCGCTCCGATCCGTCGCCAGCGAAGACAGCACAGACGCCGGCCACCTCGACTGCGCAAGCCGAGGGCGGCGGCCCGAGGGCGGACGTCACGCTGGTTCCGATTGACGGATCGATGCAAACCGAAGCGCCGATCACCAGCGCGCCGGCGCAGGCGCCGAGCGCCGGCAACGTCGAAGTCAATGGCGACCGCACCGACGCCACCGCGCTTCCGTCCGGCGAGTACTCCGCCGCCGCGCAGCGCGCGAACGCGGAGCGCAGCGTGAGGACGAACAACGGCATGATCGATCCGCGCACGATTCCTGGCGGCGTCGAACGTGCCGTTCCCCTCGATCGCAATCCGCGGCCGGAGCGCAATCAGGTGATCCGCGTCGCCGCCCCGCCGCATACGGAACCGATCCCGCTCTATCAGCCGGTGCCGCCGTTGCGCGTAAGCCAGCCGACCAGCGCGCGGCTCTTCCTCACCGTCGGCACCGACGGGCGCGTTCATGACATCGACATCGCGCAATCGATCCCGGGCGAAATGCCGCGCCTGATCGCATCGGTGCAGAACTGGCGCTTCCGGCCCGCCACGCAAAACGGGCAACCCGTGACATCGACGTTCTCAGTCGCTATAAACGTTCGTCCGCAATGACCGTCGAACCGCAGAACTCCACCGATCGCATCGCATGCGCGTCGTGCCGCCACGACATCGACGCCGCGGCGAAACTTTGTCCGTACTGCGGCGCCGATCCTCGCACGGGCCAGAAGCCGGTCGACACGCAGGCGATGCTCAACGAGATGTTCCATCCGCGCGAGACGTCGGCCTCGGACGCGGTCTTCGAGTTCGCGCGGCAGCGTCAGGGCGTCGTGGTGGCGCTTGCGGTGCTCGTGGCGATCCTCATCCTGGCCGGCCTGCACGAATACGTGACGCGCCGCAACGCGCGCGATGTTTCCGCGGCCGCGGCAATTCCGCTGACCGAGGTAACGGATCTGAGCAATCAGACGGACGAGAACAAGCCGCTGCCGTTGCCGAATCTGCAGTTTCAATTCGACGGCCATCCACAGACGATGCGGACATTCGTGGTTGAACCCGGCGCCGTGACGCCGCCGGAAGTTGTCGCCGCCCAGCAAGCCGCGCAGACGGCGACCGCGAAACCTGCGCCGGCTCCCGCGGCGAAGCCGCACTAACCGGAGCGCTGGCG
>JBAVBF010000730.1:0-4290 GCA_049586115.1 Thermoanaerobaculia bacterium
CCGCACGCCGATTTACGCGCAACTCGAACGCGGCATCCGCGTGGCCATTGCCACAGGACGCCTTCGCTCCGGCGACCAGTTGCCGACCGTTCGGCAGCTCGCGGTCGATCTTCGCGTCAATGCCAACACCGTGGCAAAGGTCTACGTCACCCTCGAGCGTGAGGGAGTGCTGGTGACGCAGCGCGGAGTAGGGACGTTCATCGCGGACAAGGTGCCGAAGTCGGCGCATGCCGGACATCGCGAGCGCCGTCTGCACGCGCACATCGACCGCTTCCTCACCGATTCCGCAGCCCTCGGATATTCGCCGCGCGAGGCCATCAAAGAGCTCACGCGGCGACTGAAGGAAGGAGAAAACTGATCATGTTTCCCGTCGTCGCAGCAAGCAGAGAACGCGTTCGCCCCTTCAATGGCCCTCGCCCGAATATCGTGGCGATTTTTGTGCTCCTCATTTTCTTTCTCGCGGGCTTGGGAATGCTCGTCGCCACAAAAAATCCGTTCTGGTTCATCGGCGGAATCATCGTGGGCCTGATCCTCATGCAGTCGCCGAAAGTCGCGAAGCAGTGGGAGAAAGCAGTCGTGCTCCGCCTCGGCAAGTTCACCGGACTGCATGGCCCCGGCCTCTTCTGGATCGTGCCCTTCATCGACACCGTCTCGTCGTGGATCGATCAGCGCGTGATCACGACCAGCTTCGCGGCCGAGCAGACCCTGACGTCCGATACCGTGCCGGTCAACGTCGACGCGGTCCTTTTCTGGATGGTCTACGACGCGGAGAAGGCAGCGCTGGAAGTGCAGCAGTATCAGGAGGCAGTGAGCTGGGCGGCGCAGACCGCGTTGCGCGACATCATCGGCCGCACGTCGCTGAGCGATCTGCTGCGCGGCCGCGAGAAGATCGAAGAGCAGCTCCAGGAGTTGATCGACAATCGCTGCAATCCGTGGGGCGTGACGGTGCAGTCGGTCGAGATGCGGGACGTGATCATCCCCGACGCGCTGCAGGACGCGATGTCGCGCGAAGCGCAAGCGACGCGCGAGAAAGCCGCCCGCGTCATCCTCGGCGAGGCGGAAGTGGAAATCGCGAAGTTGTTCCAGACCGCGTCGATCTCGTATCACGACAATCCGACCGCCCTCCACCTGCGCGCCATGAACATGCTCTACGAAGGCCTCAAGGAGAAGGGCGCGATGATGATCGTTCCGTCGACCGCGGTCGAATCAATGGGCATGGGCGGCCTGATGGGCATGGCCGCGATGGCGCAGCGCCAGTTGACGGATTCAGCGCCGCCCGCGGAAAACGCATAAGAGCTGTTCACGCGGAGACGCGGAGGCGCGGAGAAAAACCGCTTCCCCCGCGTCTCCGCGGCTCCGCGTGAGATGATGTCCCGCCATGAAACGCGCTCTGCTTGCTGTCGCCGTGGTCCTTGCCGCGGCGCGATGCGCCACGATGGTCAATGACACGACGGAAAAGATTCCGGTGCGGTCTACGCCGGCGGGAGCGGTGGTGTCGGTTGATTGTGCCAATGCGCCGTTGTATGGCGGCGTGACGCCAACCACCATTACCGTGCCGCGCGTTGCGACGCCGTGCAGTATCACGCTTGCGAAAGAGGGATACGTTCCGACGCGGATCGATTTTCAGCGGCAGTTGTCGCGCGCCACGTCGGCGAACAAAGCGGCTGCGGCGCCGGTGGGGATTTTGGCGTCGGTGCTTGGTTACGTACTAGCGAGTCAGACGAGTTTTCTGAATCCGGATCAGGTTGCGTCGGACAGCTATGCAGCTGCGACGGCGGTAGCCGCGATCCCGGCGAACAAATTCGATGATAGCCACGGTGGCGCGTACAAGCAGGTGCCGGGGGAAGTCGACGTAACGCTCCATCCGGAGCCTACGACGCCGTCTCCGCCGCGGTGACATCGTCTGAGTCCGGCTTTTTCCTCATATCGAGAAAGAGCAGCGCGATCCCGACACAGATCGCCGAATCGGCCACGTTGAACGCCGGCCAGTGGTGCGACTTCACGAAGACGTCGACGAAATCGACGACGTAGCCGAGGCGGAAGCGGTCGATCAGATTTCCGATCGCGCCGCCGAGGATTAGATGCAAGCCCGTTTGGAGCACGCGATCGGTGACCGCGGCCCGGAATGCGTAGGCAACCACGACGAAGAAGACGCCGATCGCGCCGAGGTTCAGCAGCAGCGGAACGATGCGCGAGTCGGCATTCGCGCCGATCCCGAACGCCGCGCCTGTGTTGCGCACGTGTACGAGTTGCAGAAAGTCGGGGATCAGCGGAATCGACTCGTGCAGATCGATGCGCGACGAAACGAGCCACTTGGTCCAGGCGTCCGCCACGATGATGACGAGCGAGAGGATGAGGAAGGGGATCCGTTTCAAACCGCGACGCCTCGCTTCTCATCGATCAACTTATCGAGCTCCGTGCGCAGGCGGCCGAGGATCTCGTCGTAGGTGAACTGGCCGAGCGACTCCTCGCCGCGCTTCAGGTTCACGAAGCTTGGCGCACACCACATGCCGAGGTCCGCGTCGTCGGTTTCGCCCGGTCCGTTCACGCGGCAGCCCATCACCGCGATGGTGATGTCGTGCTCCTTCGCATACATCGTCATCTCGCGGACGTTCTGGGCCAGATCAATGAACGCTTCGTTCTCGACGCGCGAGCAGGACGGACAACTGATGATGTTCATGCCCTTCTGTTCGAAGCGCGCGACGGAGCGGAAGCGGCCGCTGGCGATGTCCTTGAGGATCTGGCGGCCGACGGTGATCTCGTCACCTTTGTTGTCGAACGGCAGCGTGAGCGAGACGCGCAAGGTGTCGCCGATGCCGCGGGTGATGAGCTGTTCGAATGCGACGCGCGTTTTGATGATGCCGTCCGGCGGCATGCCGGCCTCAGTGACGCCGAGATGCAGCGGAACGTCCGGCCGCGCCTCGGCGAAGCGGATGTTCGCGTCGATCACTTTGTTCGGATCGGAGTCTTTCAGCGAGACGACGTACTGATCGAAGCCGAGGTCGTCGAGCATCAGGCAATGTTCGAGCGCGGAATCGAGCATCGGCGAAATCGAATCGTGCTTCGGATATTTGTCGAGCTTCTCCGGATCCACCGAGCCGGCGTTGACGCCGATGCGGATCGCGCAGCCGTGCGCGCGGGCGACGTCGACGAGATACGCGACTTTCTCGCTGACCGGTTTGTCGCGTTCGATGTGGTAGAGGTGGCCGGGGTTGTAGCGGAGCTTCTGCACGAACGGCGCGACGCGCTCGGCCAGGCGGTAGTTTTCCTGGAGGTCGATGACGAGATTCGCGTTCGGCCGCGCGGCGCGGACCTCGGCGAGCGCGGTAACGTCTTTCGGCGTGTCGATGGCGATGCGGATGACGTCGGCGCCGGCGGCTTCGAGCAGCTCCACCTGACGAATGGTGGCGGCGACGTCCTGCGTCTTCGTTGCCGTCATCGACTGCACGGCGATCGGGTGATTGGCGCCGATGGTGACGTTGCCGATGCGGACCTCGCGGGTCTGTCTCGCTTTCATCCGTTGGCGTAACGAAGCGCGTCTGGAAAGATTTCCGCGTCACCGCAACGCGCGAATCAAATCGCGCATGTCGTCCGGCAGCGGCGCCGCGAAACTCATCTGCACGTCCGTCTTTGGATGCGAGATCGCTAGATGAGCTGCGTGCAAAGCCTGCCGACTAAATCCGGAGATCGCTTTCTGCAGCTTCTTGTCCGGAATCCCGCGCCACTGCGGACCGGAGTAGACGGGATCGCCGATGATCGGATGACCGAGCGACTTCAGATGGACGCGGATCTGGTGCGTGCGTCCGGTGCGCAAAATGCAGCGGATCACCGACGCGTGGCGGAGATGCTCGATCACTTCGTAGTCGGTAATGGCGTTGCGGCCGCCCGCGACGACGGCCATGCGCTTGCGGTTGCGTGGATCGCGCGCGATCGGCGCGTCGATCGTGCCGCGCATCTGCGACGGCGTTCCGTAGACGATCGCCACGTACTCTTTGCGTACGGACTCGGTGGACCAGGCGGCAGTGAGCTTGCGATGCGCGTGGTCATTCTTCGCGATGACCATCACGCCGCTGGTGTCTTTGTCGAGGCGGTGCACGATGCCGGGGCGCAGCTCGCCGCCGATGCCGCTGAGATCGCGGACGTGAAACAAGAGCGCGTTGACGAGCGTGCGGTCGGCGTGTCCGGCGGCTGGATGAACCACCAGTCCGGCCGGCTTGTTGATCACCACAAGGTCGCTGTCTTCAAACAGAATCGAGAGCGGGATCTCCTGCGAGGCGGTGGAAGTGGGGG
>JBAVBF010000731.1:0-10810 GCA_049586115.1 Thermoanaerobaculia bacterium
CGATTCGGACTGAATCGCAGCGAGCGGAAGGCGCGCGTGCGCGGGTCGTGCCGCGCCAGACCATCGCCCCACGTGCCGACCCAGACCGCGCCGGCGCGGTCGCGAAAAATCGCGCCGACGCGATCCTCGTGCAGTGCATCGTCGCGAAACGGATCGGCGTGCAGCCGGTCGATGATCGTCAGCGACGCTTCATCGATGACGTCGATTCCGCCGCCGAACGTGGCGATCCACAGCTCGCCGGGCGCCGCTTCCGCGAAGCCATAAACCCAGTAGTGACTCAACCCTTCCGGATCCTTCGGCCGCGGCGCGAACCGGCGCACGGCGCCGCTCCTCGGGTCGAATACCGCCGCGCCCTGCTCCTCGGTACCGATCCAGATGCGTCCGCGCGCATCCTCGAAAAGCTTGGTCACGAACTCGCCCGCGAATCCGGCGCGTTCGAATCCGCGTCCCTCGCCGAGCCAGCGCTGCAAGCCATCGCGCGTCCCGATCCAAAGCCGCCCTTCGCGATCCGCCAGCAAGCCGCGAACGCGATCGTCCGCAAGACTTCGCGGATCGGCAGCAGCGTGCCGGAAATGATCGATGCGGCCGGAGTGCGGATCGAGCCGGTCCAGACCGGCGGTCGTGGCAATCCAGATGCGATGATCGGCCGTTTCCGCCAACCCTTCCACGCGGTCGTACGACAGCGAATGCGGATCGCGCGCGTCGTGATGAAAACGCGTGAACGTCTCCGAGGCCGGGTCGTAGACGGAAAGGCCGCCGCTGAAGGTGCCCGCCCACAGCTTGCCGTCGGACGCAACCAGCAGCGCGCGAACGTAGTTGCCGGCCAGCGTTGACGGGTCGGCGGGATTCGAACGGAAGACGCGGAAGTCGTAGCCGTCGTAGCGGACCAATCCGCCCTGCGTCCCGAACCACATCAACCCTTCGCGGTCCTGGGCGATGGCGCTGCACAAATGTGCGGGCACGTCCTGCGGCACGTTCACGCGCTGGAACGACACGAGCGCCACGCGGTCCGCGGGGAATGCGAGGAGCGTCCACGCACACGTCAGCAGCAGTGCTGCAGATCGGATTGTCCGGACCACGAAACGATTATGCCGCCTACGTCGCGCGCGTGAACAGCTGGCGCTGGCTGACCTGGTAGGCGCGGGCGCGGATCATTTCGCGAATATCGCGCGGCTTGGCGATGCCGTGCAGCACCGTCGTCGGAAAGGCTTTGTCGGACGAGATCAGCGTCACGTTGCCGATGCCGAGGAGGCGATCGGCGAAGGATTGGAAGAACTGCGTGTCGTCGATGTAGCGAAGATCGATTTCGTTGAGGCTCTTGGACAACATCCCGCGCTCGATCATCACGCGCTGGTTCGTGATCGTGTAGACCGTGCTTTGCAGCCGCGCCATTACGATCAGAAGCATCACGAGCTGGTAGAACACCGCGATCGCCGTGATCAGCCAGCCGATTTTCGTAATGCGGCCGGACATCTCCAGGTCGTTCGCCTGCGACGCGATGAAGCCCGCCGCGACAGGGATGAGGATCGCGGTGAGGATGATCAGGACGATCTTTCCGATGAGCACGCGCGCGGATGGCGAGCCACGCCACAACGTTTCCTCCGCCATCGCCGGCGCGGATGCTGCTGCCGGAGCGGCGTAACCCGCCGGCGACGAAGGTCGCCCGCAGTGCGGACAGGCCGCGGCCATCGTGGAGACTTCGCGTCCGCAGTCGGGGCAGGTGATGACAGGCATGGGCAGCGATTGTAGCGTGGCCCGGCCGGGCACGATCCGGCGTATCGTCCGCGGTATGGCTTTGTTCGACTCGCTCCTCGCGTGGCTCGTCTCCGTGGTCGGTGTCGCCACCGGCGCCGCTTACATTCCGCAGGCGTTGCGGATCTGGAAGCGTCGCAGCTCGGACGACGTCTCCATCCTCACGTACGCGCTTTTTCTCGGGGGACAGATCGTCTATCTCGTCTACGGAATCCGCATCCGTCAGTGGCCGCTGATCGTCGGCATGGGCGCGAACATCGTTGGGAGCGTGGCGGTGATTTTCAGCGCGCTTCGTTTCCGCGCGTCCACAATATCGGCGCCGCCTCATTCGTCTACACCCGTGGATGAAGGACGCGAGCCTCGGGCCGATGGCGATCGAACAGGATGAACGGATCGCCGATGTCGTGACGCGGGAGCAGTCCCGGCTTCGCGACTTCATCCGGCGCCGCGTTCCCGATCCGCGCGACGCCGAGGACGTTCTGCAGGACGTCTTCTACAAGCTGGTGGAAGCCAACCGGCTGCTGATGCCGATCGACCATGTGACCGGCTGGCTCTTTCGCGTCGCGCGCAACCGCATCACCGATCTTTTCCGGAAAAAGCAGCCGGAGAGTTTTCCGGAAGCCGGCGAAGACGAGATCCGCTTCGACGATCTGCTCCCGTCCGCCGACGCAGGCCCCGAGGCGCTCTACGCGCGCGGCGTGCTGCTCGACGAGCTCGATCTGGCGCTCGATGAATTGCCGGACGAGCAGCGCGAGATCTTCGTCGCACACGAATTCGAAGGACGCAGTTTCAAGGACATTTCTGCCGCGACCGGCGTGAACGTGAACACGCTCCTCTCGCGCAAACGCTACGCCGTGCTGCACCTCCGCGAGCGGCTGCAAGACATCTACGACGAATTAATCAAAGGATGAGGAAACCGAAAATGACACGACGACTCCGGATGCTCCTGTTATCGCCCGTGGCAATTGTGGGGATGGCGCTGTTCGCCTTCATCGGCGGCGAAATCGTCCGCTACCTCTGGAACTGGCTCATGCCCGCGCTGTTCGGATGGCATGCGGTGACCTTCTGGCAAGCGCTCGGCCTGCTGATCCTCTGCCGCATTCTCTTCGGCCGTTTCGGAGGCCGCGGCCTCGACTGGTCCGGCAACCGGCGCCGTTTCGAGGCCCGCTGGAAAACCATGACGCCCGACGAACGCGAACGTTTCCGAAAAGGAATTCTGGGCCGCTACGCACCAAGCGATCCAGAGCCGAAGGATGACAACCCAATGGCCTTTAGTTAAGCGATCGATTGGTTTCGCGTCGGAGCGCTGGCGTCCCCCCGGCTGCGTCCCGCTGCCGAACCGCCAAACCCTCAAATCTCGCTGGTAACAAGACGCTTGCGCAAGCCTCCCATTCGGCGGCGAGGACGCCGCCGAGCCAGCCAGCGGGACGCCAGCGCTCCGGCCGCGAATGCCGCGCGAACCTTGAGTTAAGTCCATTGGGATGACGACCGTGGAACTGCAGGTTCTTCGTGCGAAAAACAAAAAGGGCGGCCTTGCGGCCGCCCTTTCGCGTTGCCTGGCTACATCGTCATCGGCCGCCGAGGAGCACGCCATCGACGGTTACGTCGACGACCGGCGTCACGCCCGGCGATCCGGAGATCGTGAACGTGTACGTGCCCTGCTGATTCTGATCGGCGGGAGTGGCGCTGCGCAGTTTGCCGCCGCTGCGGACGACGGCTTTTACCAGCGGGGCGTAGCCCGGTCCGAAGTAGTTGCGGAAACGGTCGCGCGGCGTGACGGTCAGCGTCCAGATGCCTGACGCATCGCCGGTCAGCGTCGTGGCGGTGGCGCTCGAGTCGGCGCGCGGCTTCACATCCTCTTCCAGCCGTTCTTCGCGCACGACATGACCGGTCATCGGAAGGTCCCAATCGAGGACGGCTTCGAACACATACGTGCCCGGGATCGACGTGCCGCCAAACGTCGCTCCGTAGATTCCCTTGCCCTGATCGATGAGCGGAATGATGGCGACATCCTTCGGCGTCGTGCTGTCGATCAACGACTGTCCGAGCGCGGCGATCTTGTAGTCGAACGGCGTCTGGATGTCGCCCGCCGGCGTGACGGTATTGCCGCCCGGCACCTTCACGTTCGAGGCGTGCAGGATGTTGCCCATACCGTTGCTCTGCCGCTGCACGCGCACCTTGATTGCGCCCGCGGGAAGGCCGGTGAGCGGCTTGCCATCCCAATCGACCAGGACTTTGATGCCGAGGGAGTCGCCGGTGACCGCGTGCAGGTTGTCGAGCGTGAACTGATAGTCGAGATGTTTCTCCAGGAACATCACATTCATCACGTACGGCACGGCCTCGGCGCTCTTGAGGTCGCGCTTCACACGCACGTTCCACGCGCCGGAGCCGAATCCTCTCGCCATGTCGAACGCCTGGATGGAGGCCTGCGGCGTCTTCTTCGCCGACGTCGGAATCGCAGGGACGCTGGCGCCCGGCGGATAGACGTCGAGGTCGAGCATCTGCCGCGCCGGCGGCGCCCACTGCACGGTGACGACGACGCGTTGCGGCGAGCGATCCACGTTGAACGGAACCGCGGCGCTCGGACCGGCGCCGGTCAGCGTGTCGGTCACACGCGTCGCCATCGCCGCCGTGTTGCCTTTGAGGATCGCCACGAGAGTCATGCCGAATACATCGAACATCGTGTTCGCGCTGATGGCCTGATACGAAATGCCCGAGGTCTCCAGCGACATGTTGCGCATCAGCGTGTCATCGACCTGCGCCGGCGTTCCGAAGGCGATGGTCTGGATGGGGACGAAGCGTTTGCGCAACTCCTGCGGCAGCCCCGCCACGGGCGCCAGCCCGAGGAAGCCGGTGCCGGTCGGCGCGATGAGCGGCGCGGTGTTCTGCATGCCGTCCGTGATGACGACGACGTTGAGGTCATTTTTCGGATCGGCCTTCCACTGGCTCATCCCTTCGTTGATCCCGGCGCCGATCGACGTGGAACTGCCCGGCACGAGCGAGTTGGCCTTGTTGATGATGGCGTCCCAGGCATTCGCTCCGCCGCGCTGCAGGAAAAAGTTCGCCGGAGGATCGGCGCCGACAAGCGTCTGAGGCTGCGCGGAGGAGTCGAAGAAAACGAGTCCCATGCGATCGCCGGAGTACTCCGCGCCGCCGCCCGGAGGCGCATCGAGCAACTCCCACTGGCCGACGAAGTTCTGTACGGCCGATTTGAGGATGTCGACTTTCTTCGCCCCGCTCGAAGCGCCCGGCGGCAGATCGTTCATGCTGCCCGATTTGTCGAGCACCAGCGCGACGTCGAACGTGTTGCGCCCTTTGTAAATCGCGTCCAGCGCCGGCGCGACGCCGTCGTCGGTCGGAATCAGGCTGGCGGGAGTGTCGCCGGTGTGCTTCGACGCCTGCGAGCATTCCGCGGCCGGCGCGGCCACGACGTACGTCGACATCCGATACGCGACGACGTCCTGCGCGCCGGCGAAACGCATCGCGATATTTTTCTCGTTCGCGCCCGCGCCGGCGCAGAAGTCGGCCCCGAAGTTCGACTTCGGGATGTACGTGATGCGTACGTTGTTGCCGGTCAGCGCCTCGTAGGTCACCGAGTCGCCGGCCACCGTGGCCGTGTCGCCGAGGTTGAGGGTGGTGCTGCCGACCACGAGCTGCGAGCCGGCCGGAGCGGCGCTCAACTCAAGGTTGATGCGAACCTGTCCCGATTCCTGATTCGGAACACCTCGCACACCGATATTGAGGATCCAGGCCTCACTCGCCGCGGCCGTCGACGGCAGCAGCAGAGAGGCAAACACAACAAATACAGCAAGAGCGACTGACGCTCGTTTCATAGGGGATTTCCTTTCTTCGTTAAGCGACGCCGTGGCGCATTGGTGGAGGACCGGAAGCGCCGGCTGCACGCGATACGTCAAAATCGGTCGCGAACGTGCAGCCTTCCGTGTTCCCGATCACAACGGGGCGTGATGACCCGGCGACTTGCGACGGCGCTACGAATTGAGCCCCCGCTTAGAATGCCGGCGCATGTCGCGAGTCGATCCTCCGTTTGTCGTCAACATCGCCGATCTTCGTTCGATCGCGAAGAGGCGTCTTCCGCGCGTCGTCTTCGATTACATCGACGGCGGCGCGGGCGCGGAGTGGACGATGCGCGAGAACGCGCGCGTGTTCGACGATGTGATGTTCCGTCCGCGCTCGGCGGTCGCCACCGCCAACGTCGATCTGCGCACGACGGTTCTCGGCGAGAGCATCGAACTGCCGTTGATCCTCGCGCCGGTCGGCAGCTCCCGGCTTTTCTGGCCGCGCGGAGAGGAAGTCGCGGCGCGTGCCGCGGGCGAGGCGGGGACGATCTATACGCTGTCGACGCTCTCCGGCTGTGCCGTCCGCGACGTCAAAGCGGCCACGCGCGGGCCGGTCTGGTACCAGCTCTATCTCGTCGGAGGACGGGACGTTGCGCTGGCCGGCATCGAGCGCGCGAAAACCGCCGGCTGTTCCGCGCTGGTGGTCACCGTCGATACGCCGGTGGCCGGTATGCGCGAACGCGACGTGCGCAATGGAACGCGCGAGCTGGTATCCGGCGCGCCGTTCACGATGCTGCCGTTCATCGCGCAGTTTCTGGCGCGTCCGCGTTGGCTGGCCGCGTTCCTCGCCGATGGCGGCTTGATGAAGTTCGCGAACGTCATTCTCGAAGACGGCCCGATGCCGTACGCCGACGTCGGTGCGGCGCTCGAGCAATCGATGGTCTCGTGGGACGACTTCCGATGGATTCGCGAGGCCTGGCAAGGTCCGATCGTGGTGAAAGGCGTGCATACGGCCGACGATGCGCGCCAATCCATCGATCGCGGCGCCGCGGCCGTCGTCGTTTCGAATCACGGCGGACGGCAGTTGGACGGCGTCGCGCCGACGCTGCGCGTGCTGCCGGAAGTTCTCGCAGCGGTCGATGAGCAAGCCGAGGTCCTGCTCGATGGCGGCATCAGAAGGGGAAGCGACATCGTGAAAGCGCTCTGCCTCGGCGCACGCGCCGTCCTGATCGGACGCGCCCACGCCTACGGCCTCGGCGCCGGCGGTGCGGCGGGAGTGGCGCGAGCGATCGAAATCCTCCGCACCGACATCGTCCGCACGATGAAGCTCCTCGGCTGCGCCTCGGTGCACGATCTCGATCGGTCGTTTATCGAGATGCCGGCTGCGTGGCCGAATGATCGCTTCGGACCTCCATCCGTCGACGAGATCGATCGTCTGCGGGCCCACGGCCGGCGTCCGCTCACGCAGGAGATCATTGATTCCGCTCGCCGGAGAGATCGATGAGTAACGACGCCGGCGCGGCGATCCGTGCCGCGCGCGCAGCGATCAATGACGCCATCGCGCGGCGCGATCCGGACGCCATCGGAGCGTTCTTTCTTCCTTCGTATCACGTCGTCACCGCGCGCAGCCTGCAGCGGAATGGGAAGGACGAGAGCGTCAGAAGCTGGGCCACGACGTTCGCGCGCGATCGCAGCGTCGCGCACGTTGGGATGCCGGACGATATCTATGTGAACGACGATTGGGGGATGGCGGAGGAGCATGGGCGGTGGACCGGAATGCTCATGGCGAACGACGGACCGATCGAGATCGCCGGCTGTTACGCCGCCAAATGGCAGAACACTTCGGATGGCTGGATGCTTCAGGCGGAGATCTTCACGCCCATCACCATCACGCGCGGTTCGAGCTCCGGCGAATGAAACGGATCTCCGCGGGTCGTCACTACATCGCGGAGGCCACAATGAAATTCGCCCGGAACGTCTTTCTCATTGCAGGCATTTACGGTTTGCTGGTCGTCACGCCGCAGTACTTCATGGAATCGCGCGTGGGCCGGACGTCGCCGCCGCCGATCACGCATCCCGAATACTTCTACGGCTTCGTCGGCGCCGTCGTCGTGTGGCACGTACTCTTTCTGGTCATCTCGCGAGAACCGGCTCGCTACAGGCCGATGATGCCGGTGGCCGCGCTGGAGAAGCTCGCATTCGGCGTGCCGATCGTCGTCCTCTACGCACAAGGCCGTGCGGCGCTTCCGATCCTCGGCGCGGCCGTCATCGACCTGATTCTCGGCGCGCTCTTCCTGTTGTCGTACCGGAGAACCGCGGAAGGGACAGTGCCGGGAAGTTACGGCTTGCAGTCGTCGAGCGCGGCATCGGCCACCTGATACACCTTGACGTGGGACCGCGAGCCGTAGCCTTTTCGAATGAACGGCCGCGCGCCTTTCGGTCCGGTCCCGACGAAGAGATCGATGTGTGGTCCGCGGAAGTGACCGCGATCGTTCGCTACGAAGATGCCATCGTGGATCGTGCCGTCAGGAAGGCGAGCGCCTTTCAGTTGCGGGATGCTGATCGTCGTGCCGAGTTTTACGAAGTGAGGATCGACGGCGACGGTGCGATACGGTACGAGCGGGCATCCGAGTTGTCCGACGCCGTACTGTGACTGGACGATGCGAAAGCGATTCGTTCCGTGCATCCTGCGGTCGTAAGTGACCGTTCGCCCGTCGCGTAGATGCCCGCTCCCTTCCCGGATCAAGTCATGCCGGAAACGAACGCTGGTCCTCGCGAGCACCCGTCCGCGCGCATCGACTAGTTCCGCAGTCGTTTTTCCCCGATACCGCGGCGCCGTTTCGTCAATGAGCCAATAGAAGGTGACGATCGCTCGTCCGACCCTCTTCGGCGGAGCGGCGAACGCGGTCGTCGCCATGAGGAAGGTGAGGAGTACCATTCGGGCGGTCATGTGCGACTCACGCGCCGATGATGCTACTGCCATCGCTCGATTGAAAATCGCCGCGTTTCTGATTGTGCTCGTAGGGGGCGTACTACCGCTGATCGCGCAGGAGACCGTGAAGGTCCATCTGGTCGAGGTGCCGGTGACCGTAATCGACCACGCCGGGAATCCGATCCGAGGTCTCAAGCCGGAGAATTTCGAGCTCTTTGACGACGGAAAGCCGCAGAAGATCACGGCCTTCGACGCCATCGACTTTGCGTCGGCGGAATCGGTGAGCGCGATCTCATCCCAGAACCCGAACGCGCGGCGGTCCTTCATCCTGGTCTTCGATCTCGAGTACTCGCAACACAAATCGATCCCGCGCGCCCGTGCCGCCGCCCGGAAGTTCATTGCCGAGAACGTCCTGCCGCACGATTTCGTCGCCGTAGCGTTTATCGCTCCGGGGAAGGGGTTCCAGGTCGTAACCGCGTTCACGACGGACCGGAACCTGGTGGATGCTGCGATCGCGTCGCCGAACCGCACCCTCGGCGCCGATCCGCTCCAACTATCGGGCCTGGACTCCTTCGGCAACTCCATCAGCGGCGCCAGCGTCTCGCTCGCCACCGACGTCGTCGGGGCCGGCGGGGAGGCGGATTCCGAGCGGAATGAGATCAAGGAGCGGACCGCGGAACAGAACCGGCGCTTCGCTGCCCTGCAACTCGGGAATCACATCCACGCGCTCGATCAGCTGGCGAAGTTTCTCCGCTCCGCACCCGGCCGGAAACAGGTGATCTATCTTTCTGGCGGATTCGATGGCTCGATCGTGATCGGCCGAGGGGCGCGCGGGACGATCGGCGCAGAGATGGCCGACATGAACAAAGCGATCTCGGGACACGCATACGCGATCGACAATGATGTCCGCTTCGGCTCTCCCTATAGATTGCGCCTGCAGGATGAGCTGATCAAAGCCTTCAAACTCTCGGACGTCGTGTTGAACGCGATCGATATCGATGGGATCGGCATCGATGACGGAACTCCCGGTTCGAAGCCAGCCACGGTCTACAACGATGCACTGCATCTCCTCGCCAATCCAACCGGCGGTACGGTGTTCGAGAATACGAACGACCTTCACAGCGACTTCGAGCGGATGATGCACCAGCAGGAAGTGCTGTATGTCCTGTCATTCCAGGCAAAGTCGAGCAAACCTGGCCAACTCCACGATCTCAGCGTGAGGGCGATTGGTGTGCCCCGCGCTCGCGTGACGAACCGTGTCGCGTACCAGGAGCCGGGAGGGGAGACGCCGGCCGAGCGCGCGATGACCGACGCCGAAATCGTCATGTACGACGTCCCGCGGCGCGAAATACGCGTTGCTGCAATCGCCACGGCGGTTCCCGGCGAGAAGCAATCCGCCGTGGCCTTCTTCCTCGAGATCAACGGTCAGGACTTACTCGGCGCCGCCACCTCGGCCGTCTCTGCCCATGTCTTTGTCTACGCCTTTGACGAACACGGCATCGTTCGCGATCGGGTCGACCAGCCCATCAAGGTGGATCCGGCCAGAGCGAGCCGCGCTGTGCGTGAGAACGGAATCAAGTACTTCACAACGCTGGCATTGCCACCCGGGCACTATGCGATCCGAGCGCTGGTGGCGCTGCCGGACCCGCAGAAGCGAGGTTTCGTGCGCACGGATCTGGTCGTTCCCGAACCGGGCGATACGTCTATGAGCGCGCCTCTCTTCTTCGACAAGCCAGGTCAGTGGGCTCTCCTCAAAGGAGTGCAGCGCGACGCCGCTTCCTATCCGTTCCTCCTCGACGGCGAGCCGTTCGTGCCGAGCGCAACCCCGCGTCTGGAGCCAGATGGCAAGACCGAGTTCACACTGTTTCTCTACAACGCCACCGCCGAAGAGATGATGATCCGCGCCACCGTGACCGACAGCGCCGGCGCGAAGCGCCCCGCCGAACCAACACTCGCACGCCAGATTCAGGGGGACGGTGTAACGAAGCTCGTTTTCGAGATCAACCCGTCCGGTATGTCTCCCGGTCCCGCCACACTCGATCTGGCACTTCACAAGAAGGGATCCTCGAACATTCTCCAGGCGACCCTTGCCATGACCTACGGCCCGTTCCCGGCGGCGGCAGGGCACACGAACTAGGTTTCTGATCGCTCCGGCCTCTTGCTGGACTGTGGGAACGCCGCTTCTTCGGCGTGGTTGGGATAAACGAGCCGAAATCGTCGTCGTCACACGGTATCGGGTAAAGGTCCGTTTTCCACAGCATCGCCAGACTTGTGCAGAGCGTCCCCAGCGGCCCTTGGCGTCCAACAGCCCCTCCGACCGGCGCGGGGG
>JBAVBF010000732.1:0-3404 GCA_049586115.1 Thermoanaerobaculia bacterium
GGTGAAGGCGCCGGACGTCGCGCCGGTGGTGCGCGATCTGGCGGAGATCACGAACGGCGGCGCGTTGCGCGTCCTCTTCACATTCAACTCCACCGGCTACTTTTTGTATCGCGGCGAAACGCTTGGCTACGAATACGAGCTGCTGACGATGTTCGCGCACGATGCGAAGCTGCGGCTCGAGCCGGTCGTCATTCGCGACAGCACCGAATTGTTCGATCACCTCAATCGCGGCGCCGGCGACATCGTGGCGGCGCAATTGTCGATTCCGGCGGCCACGGCACCGATCGCAGTAGCCGTCACCGACTCGCTGTACGAAACCGCGCCGGTGGTCGTGCAGCGTTCGCCGTCCGGCGGCACGGCCACGCCGACCGTGGCGAAAGATCTCGCGCGCGAAGAGAAGGCAACCACCCCGTCCTCCATTGAAGTGCGCGCAAAGCTCGTGAGCACGCCGCGCGATCTGGCCGGCCAGCAGGTACAGATTCCGCGCACGTCGCCGTATCGCGACCGCCTCGTCGAGCTCAACGAAGAATTGACGCAGGACATCGACGTCGTCGAAGTCGATGAATCGAGCGATCGCCTCATTCAGGAACTGGCGGAAGGGCAGATCGCCTTCACCGTCGCCGCGGAAAATGTGGCCGCGCTGAAGAGCGGTGAATACACGAACCTCATCGTCAAGCCGGAAATCGGTCCGCCACAGCCGGTGGTCTGGGCCGTGCGCGGCAACGCGCCGCAACTCCTCGGCGCGCTGAATCAGTGGCTCGCGAAGAAACGCAAGGCCGGACTGCTGGCGGTCCTCTATCGCAAGTACTTTCTCGATCGCCGCGCGTACACCGCCCGCACCAACAGTCCGTTTCTGACTGCCGAGACGGGGACGATTTCGCCGTATGACGACTGGTTCCGCGAGTACGCGCGCATTCCTGGTTGGGACTGGCGCCTCGTCGCCGCGCAGGCGTTTCAGGAATCGCGCTTCAATCCGCGCGCGCATTCATGGGCCGGCGCGGTCGGGCTGATGCAGATCATGCCGAAGACCGCGCGGCAGCTGCACGCCAACGCCTCCGATCCCAGACAGAGCGTCGAGGCGGCCTGCCGCTATCTCTGGACGATCGACGCGCAATGGCAGGAGATCAAGTCCGACAGCGAGCGGATCAAATTCATCCTCGCGTCGTACAACGTCGGTACCGGCCACGTGCAGGATGCCGTCCGCCTCGCGGCAAAGAACGGCGACGATCCGCACTCGTGGCTCGACGTCAGCTACTGGCTGATCCGCAAGTCGAAGCGCAGCGTCTATAACGATCCGGTCGTCAAACACGGCTTCGCGCGCGGCACCGAACCGGTCGCCTACGTCGATCAGATCCTGCAGCGATGGAGCAACTACAAGGAGTTCGTGAAGGAACCGGAGCCGCCGGCGCAACCGACGGCCGCTGTGCCGCAACCGCCGTATTGATACAGTCCCCACATGCCTGACGACGCTACCTTCGCATCCCTCGGCCTTTCCGCTCCGCTCCTCGAGACGCTCGCGCAACTCGGCTACGAGGCTCCCACGCCGATTCAGGCGCGCACGATTCCCGCGCTGCTGGCCGGACGCGATCTGATCGGACAGGCGCAGACCGGCACCGGCAAGACCGCCGCATTCGCGTTGCCGCTGCTGCAGCAACTCGATCTGAAGAGCAAGGCCACGCAGGCGCTCGTGCTCACGCCGACGCGCGAATTGGCGATGCAGGTCTCCGACGCCATGCATTCCTACGCGAAGAAACTCGATGGCGTGGCGGTCCTGCCGGTCTACGGAGGCGCGCCGATCTTCGGCCAGATGAAGCATCTGCAGCGCGGCGCGCATGTCGTCGTCGGTACGCCGGGGCGCCTCATCGATCACCTCGATCGCGGCACGCTCGATCTCGCCAAAGTGCGCATGGTCGTGCTCGATGAAGCGGATGAAATGCTGAAGATGGGCTTCATCGACGAAGTCGAGCGGATGCTTTCGCTCGTACCGACGCCGCGGCAGGTGGCGCTCTTCTCCGCCACGATGCCCGAGCCGATCGCACGGATCGCGCAGCGGCATCTAGTCAATCCGGCGCGCGTCGAGATCGAGCATCACGGCATTTCGGCGCCCGACATCGAGCAGCGCTTTCTGAATGTGGCCGAGGGGCAGAAGCTCGAAGTGCTGACACAGATGCTGGAGTTGGAGGAGGCAGACGCCGTGCTGATTTTCCGGCGCACCAAGAACGGCGCGGCCGAGCTGGCGGAAAAACTGGGCGGACGCGGATTCGCGGCGGAGCCGATGCACGGCGACATGAAACAGGCCGAGCGCGAAACGGTGATTCGAAAATTGAGAGCGGGCAAGATCGACATCGTCGTCGCCACCGACGTCGCCGCGCGCGGGTTGGACGTCGAGCAGATCACGCACGTCGTCAACTACGACATTCCGAACGACGTCGAGGCGTACGTCCATCGCATCGGCCGCACCGGGCGCGCGGGCCGCAGCGGCGTCGCCACGCTTTTCATCACGCCGCGCGAGCGCCGGATGATGCGCGAGATCGAGCGCTTCACCGGCACACAGATCAAGCCGATGAAGATGCCGTCGCGCGCCGACGTGGCCGCGCGCCGCATCGCCGTCTTCAAGGAGACGCTGCGCAAAGAGCTGCAGAACGGCGATCTCGATCTTTACGTGCAGGTCGTCACGGAGCTGGCCGACGAAGGTCCGTCGGACATGGCGGAAGTGGCTGCTGCAGCTGCGCGCCTCGCCCACGGCGCGCGCGCGGTAGCAGCGCCGGTGGTCGAAGCAGCACCGCCGCGCCGTGAAGCTGCTCCCGAACGCGATGACGAAGAACCGAAAGTGCGCCTCTCGATGGCCGTCGGAAAAAAGGACGGCATTCGCCCCGCGGACGTCGTCGGATCGATCGCCAACGAAGCGGGGATCTCCGGCCGTGAGATCGGACCGATCGACATTCGCGACGAGATCACTTACGTCTCGATCCCGCTGCGCCTTCGCGACGACGTCATCGCCAAACTCGGCGGCGCGAAGTTCCGCGGCCGGCCGGTCAGCCTGAAGGTTGCGGGCGCCGATGCGCCATCCGACCGTCCCAAATTCGGCGGAGCACCAGGCGCGCGTTTCCGGCGCGACGAGGCTCCAGCCCGAAGTGCCAAGCCATTCGATCGCGCGAAGAAGCCATTCGAACGGAGCGCCAAACCGTACGACCGCAGCAAGACGCCGTATGAAAAAGCGGCGAAGCCGTTCGAGAAGGCCGCCAAACCGTACGATCGCAAGAAACCGTTCGATAAGACCGCGAAGGCCGATCGTCCCTCAACGCCGTTCGACAAATTCAAGAAGCCCTTTGCGAAAGGGAAGCCGAAGAAGCGCTAGCAAAGGAGCGCTGGCGTCCCGCCGGCTGGCCCGGCGGCGTCTCGCC
>JBAVBF010000733.1:0-3116 GCA_049586115.1 Thermoanaerobaculia bacterium
TTCCTGCAGAACGCCGTCGGCGCGATCCTCTCGCCGATGGATTCGTGGCTCATCCTCCGCGGCGTCAAAACGCTCGCCGTGCGCATGAAGCAGCACGAGGAGAACGGCCGGGCGATGGCGGATTACCTGTCGCGCCAGTCGAAAGCGCTGAAGGTCTACTACCCGGGACTACCCGAGCATCCGCAGCACGAGCTCGCCAAGCGGCAGATGCGCGGCTTCGGCGCGATGATCTCGTTCGAGCTCGGCTCGCTCGCGAACGCCAAAACGTTCCTCGACCGCGTCCGCCTCTGCTCCCTCGGCGAATCGCTCGGCGGAGTGGAGACACTGATCTCGCATCCCGAATCGATGACGCACGCGTCCGTCCCTGTCGAAACGCGAACGCGACTCGGCATCACGCCGGGCTTGGTGCGGATCTCGGTCGGCATCGAGGATGTGGAGGATTTGATCGCGGATGTCGATCAGGCCTTCGCGGCCGTATAGAAAACCGTTCAAAGCCTTTTGAGGAATGACACCAGACCGTCGTTCGTTTTATCGTCGCCCCATGAAGAAGCTTCTCCTCGCGGTCTTCACGATCGCCTTCACGTTCGGCGCGACACTCGCGCAGGGCGAAGGGGCGTCGGATGAGACGCGGATGACGTTGCGCGGCGAGTTCGTGCGGCTCATCAATCGCGATCGCGCCAAGTTCGGACTTCCTCCGGTTCAGCTCGATGCGCAGGTCTCGATTATCGCCGACTCCTACTGCCGCGCGCAGATCCGCAACGGCACGACCGGACATTTCACGACCGACGGCGAGGCGCCGTACATGCGCTACTCCTTCGCCGGCGGCAACGACGGCGTCAGCGAAAACGCCGCGGCGTGGTCGGCCAATTACGGTTTCAGCGACAGCGCGTTGTACGACATGTTGCGGCGCTCGGAAGCGGCCATGATGGCCGAGGTCGCGCCGCATGACGGGCATCGGCGGACGATTCTCGATCCCGCCGCCACGCACGTCGGCATCGGCCTGGCGTGGGAGAAGGGCGAATTCCGGATGACGCAGGAGTTCATCCGCCACTACGTCGAATGGCTCCGTCCGTTGCCGCGCCGCGTGTCCAACGCGCAGCCTGTTCTCTGCAGCGGTCAGGCCGTGAAGGGATACGACGTCGAAGCGATCACGGTGCATCACGAGCCGCTGCCGCAGCCGATGTCCGCCGTGACCGCGAACGCGATCGAGAGCTACAGCCTGCCGAACGCGCGGCGCGAATACCTGCCGCGGCTGAAGAACCCCTACACGCGTCTCGTGGCCGGCGGCGTCGAGCAGGTTCGCGAGGAGTACAGCGATGGCCGCCACGGCGACTTCCAGGTTGCCGCCGACGGCAAGTTCGCCTTCGCCATCCCGCTGGCCGACGGCCCCGGCATTTACACCGTCGTCGTGTGGGTGCGTCCGCACGGCACCGCAGTCGATCCGATTCCCGCCAGCGACGTTTCGATCCGCGTGGATGCCGCCGCGCCGATCGCGATCAGCGGCACGCGCTGACGCCCGCGTTCCCGGTACACTCCCGCGCCATGTGCGGCATCAACGCGATCTTCGCGTACGGCGGCGCGGCGCCAGCGGTCGATCGCGATGAAGTGATCGCTACGCGCGAGTGCATGCGTTCGCGTGGTCCCGATGCAGGCGACGCCTGGTTTTCGGACGACGGCCGCGTCGGATTCGGACATCGGCGCCTGGCCATCATCGATCTCTCGCCGGGCGGCGCGCAGCCGAAGCATTTCGGATCGCTGACCATCGTCTTCAACGGCGAGATCTACAACTATCGCGAACTGCGCGCGCAGCTCGAAGCGCGCGGGCGGAAGTTCACGTCGCAATCGGACACCGAGGTCCTGCTGCAGCTGTATGACGAAAAGCAGGAGGCGATGTTCGGTGAGTTGCGCGGCATGTTCACGATCGCGCTGTGGGACGGCGCGCGGCGGCGGATGCTGCTGGCGCGCGATCCGTACGGCATCAAGCCGCTGTACTACGCGGACGACGGCGCCACGATTCGTATCGCGTCGCAGGTGCGCGCGCTCGTGGCGGGCGGGAAGGTCTCGACGCAGTTCGATTCCGCCGGCGCTGCCGGATTTTTTCTCCGAGGAACGGTGCCGGAGCCGTTCACGATGTATCGCGCCATTCGCGCGCTGCCAGCCGGTTCGTACATGTACGTCAACGCGAACGGCGTTGGCGATCCGATACCGTATTTTTCGATTGCTGCGACGTTGCGTGATGCCGTTGAAGCCGACTCGCACTTCACTGACGATCAGCGCCGCGAAATCGTGCACGATGCGGTGCTCGAATCCGTCCGCTATCACATGGTGGCCGACGTTCCGGTCGGGGCATTTTTGTCCGCGGGCATCGACTCGACCGCCGTCGTCGCCCTCGCACGCGAGACCGGCGCGACCGATCTGCAGACGATGACGCTGCGTTTCGAGGAGTACCGCGGACGCGTCAATGACGAAGCGCCATTGGCCGCGCTCGTAGCGCGCCAGTACGGAGTCCGCCATTCGATTCAGGAACTGACGCTCGCCGATTTCCGATCGGAATTGCCTCGAATTTTCAGCTCCATGGATCAGCCCACGGTCGATGGCCTGAACAGCTATTTCATCAGCAAGGCCGCGCACGGCCTCGGCTTGAAAGTGGCGATGTCCGGCGCCGGCGGCGATGAACTGTTCGGCGGCTATACGTCGTTCCGCGACATCCCGCGCTGGATGCCGGTGACCTCGGTGCTGGCGCGCGTTCCCAAGCTTGGTGACGCCGTGCATCGCGTCAACAGCGCATTATCGAAACGCAGCCGCCACATCAGTCCGAAGATGGGGGAGATCGTCCGCTACGGTGGCAGCTATGCGGGCGCCTATCTCGTCAAGCGCGGACGCTTTCTCGCCGCCGAACTTCCCGCGATCCTCGGCGAAGAAATGGCGGCCGAGGGACTGGCGCGCCTGGATCTGCTGCATCTCATCGAACGCGCGGTGACTCCCGATCCCGGCAACGCGTTCGCGCGCGTGGCCGCGCTGGAGTCATCGCTCTACCTCCGCAACCAACTGCTGCGCGACATGGATTGGGCTTCGATGGCGCATTCGCTCGAAGTCCGCGTTCCGCTCGTCGACGC
>JBAVBF010000734.1:0-2622 GCA_049586115.1 Thermoanaerobaculia bacterium
GGATTCGCTTCCGGCGCGTTCTGCGGAACCGAAGGGGTGGCCCCGCTCGGCATCGGCGGCGGGACCGCAACGCTTCCGCCCGTGCCCGTGGATCGCGTGTCGGCGGTACCGAAGTAGCCGCGGATCGCGCCGGTTGCATGCTCGTAATCGAACTGCGCGGCGGCGGCATCGGCCTGCGCGGCGATCAGATCTTCGTGCGCCTGGCGATAGGCGTCCTGCGCACGATCCACTTCGACCGGCGATCCATAGCCGGCCGCTCTCCGGTCGCGCGATACGGTCAGCGCTTCTTCGGCGACCTGCACGTTTTCGGTGGCCACGCCGACGCGCGATTCGGCGTTCTGCAGCGTCATCAGCGAGCGGCGGACGTCCTGTTCGACGTCGCGCTCGAGTTGCGAGCGGCGCGTCTGCGCGTCGTGCAGCATGACCTTGGCGCGGGCGATGTTGGCGTTGATGTCTGCATGAAACAGCGGCACGCCGAGGTTCGCGGCGATGCGGCGCGTCCAGTGAAGATCGGTAGTGCGGTTGCCGCTCATGTCGCCTTCGAAATCGAGCGAGACGGATGGCAGCAGCCGCGCGCGGGCAGCGTCGACCGTCAGCTTCGCGGCGCGCTCATTCTCCTCGGCCTGCCGCAGTTCGGGACGCTGTGTCCGCGCCGAGGCGAGGGACGCGTCGATCGGCGGAACGGAGGTTGGGACGTTCGGCGTATCAGCGATGACGACGTCGCTCGACTGATCGGCGCCGACGGCGTTCAACAACGCGAGCGTCGCGTTCTGGCGATCATTCTGCGCGACCAGGAGCGCTTGTCGCGCGCGGGCGAGCTGCACATTTGCTTGTGCGACGTCGAGCCGCGTTCCGGTGCCGGCTTTGAACTCGTCCTGCGACGTTTGCAGGAGGCGGGTGAAGAGTGCGATATCCGCCTGCCGCGCCGCGATCTGCGACTGCGCGCGCTGCACCATCAGGTAGAGGCGGGCCACAGCGGCTGCGACGTCGTTCTCCGCCTGCTCGCTCTGAAAATGAGTGGCGCTCGCGGAGCTCTGCAGCGATTGATAGTGCCGCAACGCCGCCAGGTTGAACACCTGCACGGCGGCGGCGAGCTGGGCGTCGGTCACGTTGAACGGCCCGACGACGTCCGGAAAGCCCGGCAGCGTGAATCCGAACGTGGCCAGGTTGATCGACTGGTTGTAGCGCATCAGCTTCGCATCGGCCTGCGGCAGCAGCGCATTCAGCGCCTCGGAACGCGCAATCCGCGCGAGCTCCTCGTTCGAGCGGGCCAGCTCCGCCTGCGTCCCGGTGCCGAGGGCGCGTCGGATGGCGTCGCCGAGCGTGAGCCGGAGCGGCTCCGTTTGGGCTCGTGCGCTGACGGAAATGGCGAGAAGAAGAAAAGGAAGTCGTTTCGACAGCATGTACAAAATTGCCTCGCGGTAAGGCTGCAATAGCTTCGCCAGCACCGAATGACCGTTCGGTCAGTTGGGAGGTAAAGGCGATTTGAAGCGGCGGCATTCCTGGGAAGGGGACGCGTGATAGGTTCGTTCCGATGAAGCCTGTTGGGTTCGATTGGGGGGACGGTAAAGCAGCCGCGAATCTCGCGAAGCACCTCGCGAGCTTTGATGAAGCGATCAGCGTCTTCGACGATCCGCTCGCTCGATTATGAAGAAAAACACAGTCGTTGAACAAACTGCTGATGAGATGCGGCAACACTACGATTTCGACTACAGCAAGTCGCGTCCAAATCGCTTCGCTGCGCGGACAAAGTTGGGTCGTGTTCGGTCCGTGGTTCTCGAGCCTGACGTCGCCGAGGTTTTCCACTCGTCGGATGACGTCAACGAGTTGCTCCGTTCCATCATCACGATTCTCCCGTCCCGCGAGCCGAGAAAAAACCATTGAAGAAGCGCGCGAGCTGACCGCGCACGTTGGCGAGCTGACCGTCGCCGAAGGCGGCGTAAGAACCGTAGGCCCCGGCTTCAGCCGGGGATTCCTGAAGCGGGAGCAGATTGGGCGCGCGCTCTAGCGCGCGAAAGAAAAGGGTTCCGCGCAATCGCAGAAGGCGTCTCTCGCCTTAAACGGGCTCACGAGATTGTCCGCATCGAAAACCTCCATCTGAGATGGGGGCTACGGTTCTTGTGGTGGTTCGCCGCCTTTACCCTGCGCGAAGTTTTTCCAGCGCGCGCAGCACCTCGGCGACGCTCCATGCTTGCGCGGCGCATCCGCGGGGCGTGAATGGGGACTCGGCGTCGAAGACTTCGCTGATCGTGCCGATGCAGGACGTTCCGAGCTCGGCGCGGAAGCCGTCGAGAAAGTGCATCGCGGTGTTGAGATCCGACGGATGCACTTTCAGCCATGCGTCGACGAACGGGCCGATCAGCCAGCCCCAGACCGTTCCCTGGTGATAGGCGGCATCGCGGGCGCGGAGGTCGCCGTCGTAGGCGGGTTTGTAGTCGGGGTGCGATCGCGACAACGAACGGAGGCCGACGGGCGTCAGCAGCTCGTTCTCCACGACTGACACCACGCGGCGCCAGCGGCTTTCGTCGAGAACGGGAAAGGCGAGCGAGATCGAGAAGATCTGATTGGGACGCAGCGCCGTGTCGTTCGCATCGACGACGTCGTAAAGATATTGACCTTCGT
>JBAVBF010000735.1:0-2810 GCA_049586115.1 Thermoanaerobaculia bacterium
GCCCGAGTCGTGCCATTGCTTCGCTTGCGCGCATGCAACGCGCAATGCCCACGTTCCGATCGGGATCATGACGCCGATGGCCTCGGCGAGCGGGATGAACGTGGCCGGCGGAATTGCACCAAGTTCCGGATCGGTCCAGCGCAGCAGCGCTTCCATGCCGGTGATGCGGCCGCTGCGGAGGTCGAAGATCGGCTGATAGTGCACGGCCATCTCGTGGTGCGACAGCGAACGGCGCAGACCGTGCTCGAGGGCGATGCGCTGCAGCGCCTTGGCGTTCACCAGCGCGTTGAAGAGCTGGTAATTGTCGCGCCCCTGTTCCTTGGCCTGGTACATAGCGGTGTCGGCGCTCTTGATCAGCGTCTCGGCGTCGGGTCCGTCCTCGGGATAGACGCTGATGCCGATGGACGTGGTGATGTAGAACTCGCGCCCTTCGATGTGGAACGGATAGCGGACTGCTTCGAGGATCTTCTGCGCGACGAGCGCGGCATCCTCGGCGTGCGTGAGTTCAGGAAGGAGGAGCGTGAATTCGTCGCCGCCGAGGCGGGCCACGGTGTCGCTGTCGCGGACGCACGATTGCACGCGCGCGGCAACGGCCTGCAGAAGTTGATCGCCGATGTTGTGGCCGAGGGAGTCGTTGATCACTTTGAAACGATCGAGGTCGAGGAAGAGCACGGAGACGCGCGACTCGTGCCGTTGCGCGTGCGAGATGGCGACGGTGACACGGTCCTTGAACAGCAGCCGGTTCGGTAGTGTCGTCAGCGCGTCGTGATACGCGAGGTGCTTGATCTGCTCCTCGGCGTACGTGCGTTCGGTGATGTCGCGGACGACGCAGACCATGCCGCCGCCTTCGATCGAGGTGAGCGAGATCTCCTGCGGGAAGAGCGACGCATCGTGACGAAGGCCGGTGGCCTCACCGCGCCAGCGTCCGCGCTGCTGCACGAGCGGCACGATGGTGGTAATGAAGCGCACCTGCTCGGGCGGTTCGTAAAGATCGCAGAGCGAACGGCCGATGATCTCCTGCGGAGTCGGGTAGCCAAAGAGTTTCGCAAGCGCGTCGTTGACGTAGGTGAAGTCGAGGCGGCCGTCGAGGATGCCGATGCCGTCCATCGACGCGGTCATCGCGGCGGACTGCTGCCGCAGCCGTTCCTCGGCTTGCTTTCGCTCGGTGACGTCGGTGCCGACGTGAAGGTAGCCGGTCAGGTTGCCGTGCTCGTCGCGGAGCGCAGTGACTGACAGCAGGACGGTGACTGGCTCGCCGTCGTTGCCAATGTAGGTCCACTCGCGTTCTTCGAGTCCTTCGCGCGCGGCGCGGCGGACGAGGACGTCGAATCCATTCAGTTTTTCGCCGAGCTCGAAGGCGAGCCGGCGCGCGTGCTGGACGAGCTCCGTATCGAGATGCAGCTCGGTGATGTTGCGCGTGCCGATGACGTCCGAGGCGACATAACCGAGCATTCGCTCCGCGCCGGAGTTAAAGACGGTGATGACGCCGCGCGCGTCGGTAGCGATGATGGAAACGCGCGTGGCGGCGTCGAGCACGGCTTTCCGTTGCGCATTCGCGGCGGCGATCTGCTGATCGGCCAGCTTGCGCTCGGTGATGTCGAAGACGAATCCTTCGTAGACTTCGGCGCCTTCCTGCAGATCGATGGCGTGCGCGTTGAGCTGCACCCAGATCGGGGTGTCGTCTTTTCTGCGCCACTGCAGGTCTTCTTCGATGGCGTAGCCGTTCGCGGCGAAGCGCTGCAGCGCTGTCTGGCGCTCGCGCTCGGTGACGTAGACGTCCGTGGCGAGATTGCGGCCCTGCAACTCGTCAGTCGAGTCGTAGCCGAGGATGCGCGCCAACGCCGGGTTGGCCATGAGGATCGTGCCGTCGGGCGTGGATCGGTAAATGCCGACGGAGGCGTAGTCGACGATGTTGCGGTACTTCTGCTCACTCAGGAGCAGCGCTCCCTCGGCGCGCTTGCGCTCGGTGATGTCGTGGATAATCGAGTAGAGCAGCGTGCGTCCGCCGGAAACGATAGGGCCGGAGTGGACTTCGACGTCGCGAATGTCGCCACTGGCCAGGCGATGACGGAAAACGAAGTAGCTGCGGCGCTGTTTCGAGGCGTTCGTCATCTCGCTGCGGATGTCGCCTTCATCGAGCATGTTGATCTGCCAGATGTACATGCTGCGCAGCGTGTCGATGCTCCATCCGTAGAACTCGGCGGCGGCCACGTTGGCGTCGACGATCCGGCCGCTGGCGGGATCGAGGAGGATCTGCACGGCGCGGTTGTTCTCGAACATCTGCCGGTAGCGGCGTTCGCTCTCGCGCAGCGCGTCTTCCTGACGTTTCTGTTCGATGGCCGAGGCGACATGCTGCGCGACGAAAACGAGGAGATCGCGATCGCGCTCGGTGTAGCGAACGCCTTCGTCGTACGTCTGCACGCCGATGACGCCCCATGTGCGGTCGCCGGTGGCGAGCGGAACGCCGAGCCAATCAACCGATGGAGCGCCGATCGATTCGACTTCACCACTCTTTTTGAGATCGTCGAACTCCTGCGGCGTGGCCAGCAGCGGTTTACCGGTCCGTAGAACATAGGCGGTTAATCCGCGGCCGGGCGGCCGGCCCACGGGCGCTTCGTCGTACTTGTCAACGAAGTAGGGGAAGGTGAGGATGTCGCGCGCGGCGTCGTACTCGGCGATGTAGAAGTACGTCGCTTCCATGAGGCCGTTGACGATGCCGTGCACGGCGCCGTAGAACTCGTCGAGATTGCTGGCGTCGCGGCTGAGCGTGGCGATGCGGAACAGTGCGTCCTGCATCCGTTCGTTGCGAA
>JBAVBF010000736.1:0-1866 GCA_049586115.1 Thermoanaerobaculia bacterium
CTGGCAGATGTGAAAGAAACGCGGTTGGAAGTGGAGATCTGAGCACACACATGTTCGACGAGAATCTCAGCAAAAATATCAAGGCGCTGGCGTACGAGAAGTCGATCGACGTCGAGCGCGTGTTCAAAGCGCTCGAGGATGCCCTCGCCACCGCCGCGCGCAAGTACTACAAGACGCGCGAGCCGATGGAGACCGTCATCGACCGCGTCAGCGGCGGGATGACCATGTATGTCATCAAAGACATCGTCATCGACGAAAACGAGATCGAAGATCCGCAGGCGCAGTGGACTCTCGATCAGGCGAAGAAGATCGAGCCCGACGTCGAAGTCGGCGGCCGCATCCGCCTCAACTACATCACCAAAGAAGTGGTCGACGTCGTCAAGGACTCGAACACCCAGATCCGCACGTACGAAGCCCAGAAAATCGACTCCGAGGTCGAGCAGGGCGACGAAGTGCACATCCCGCTGACGAAAGCTGCCGAAGATTTCGGCCGCATCGCCGCGCAGTCGGCCAAGCAGGTCCTGTATCAGAAGGTTCGCGAAGCCGAGCGCGAGAAGGTCTACAACGAATTCATCGGCAAGGCCGGCGAGCTCGAAAACGGTTACGTCAAGCGCTTCGAGCGCGGCGACATGATCATCGACCTCAATGGCAAGACCGAGGGGATCATCCCTCGCAGCCAGCAGTCGCGCGCCGAGCGTTACTCGCAGGGCGACCGCATCAAGGCCGTCATCGTCGACGTCCACACGCAGCCGAAAGGACCGCAGGTCGTCCTCTCGCGCACCGATCCGCGCCTGCTCATCAAGCTGTTCGAAATGGAAGTGCCGGAGATTTACGACGGCACCGTCGTCATTCGCGGCGCTGTCCGCGAGCCGGGCGAGCGCGCCAAGATCGCGGTCATGTCGCGCGAGCGAGACGTCGATCCGGTCGGCGCCTGCGTCGGTATGAAGGGCTCGCGCGTGCAGTCCATCATCCGCGAGCTGCGCGGCGAGAAGATCGACATCATCCCGTTCAACGAAGACATCGTCGTCTATGCACAGAACTCGCTGGCTCCGGCCAAAATCACGCGCGTTTCCGTGACCAGTGACGAACAGGCGCACCGTCCGCACCTCGACGTCATCGTCGACAACGATCAGCTATCGCTCGCCATCGGCAAGCGCGGACTCAACGTCCGTCTTGCGGCCGAGTTGATCGGCGCGAAGATCGACATCAAATCCGAGGAAGAAGTCAAAGGCGAAGTCGCCGACGCGCTCAGCGCCATGCTGCAGGAAGCGATGGCCGAGGCTCGCGCCGAAACGAATGTCCACGACATCGAGGACATGCCGGAAGAGTGGGCGAACACGCTCGAAGCGGCCGGCTACGACGACCTCGACTCCGTCATCAACGCCTCGGTCGACGATCTCATCGCCATC
Source organism: Thermoanaerobaculia bacterium (assembly GCA_049586115.1). Lineage (GTDB taxonomy): Bacteria > Acidobacteriota > Thermoanaerobaculia > Gp7-AA8 > Gp7-AA8 > JADGNZ01. Next base: position 1,410 of record JBAVBF010000736.1, read on the forward strand.
GAAGGGGTTGACGAAGAGATGGCCGAGCAGATGATCGAGATCGCGCGCAAGCACGAACAGATCGAAGAGACGCCGCCCGAAGGCGACGAAGAAGAGCAGGAATACCAGGCCTCGGACGACGGCGAGCAGGAAGAAGAAGAGTCCGAAGCCGAGCCGGAAAAGACCGAAGCGCCCGAAGAAGAGGCGCAGGTGAAGTAGTCCGTTACCAGCTGCCGGGTTGCCAGGTTCCCGGCTGACGCAATTCGCAACCTGACACCCGAACCAAGGAGAGTCAATGGCGGCAGCAAAGTTCAAAGTGAGCGACATCGCGAAGAAGATGGGGAAGTCCGAGAAGGACGTCATCTTCCAGTTGCAGTCGCTCGGCGCCGAGATCACAGACCCGAATCAGGCTCTGGAGCCTGAGGTCATTCAGGCGCTCATCACCGGCAAGAAACTGACCATGCGCACGCGCAGCGTC
>JBAVBF010000737.1:0-4221 GCA_049586115.1 Thermoanaerobaculia bacterium
CCCGCGCTCCCAAAGAGATCCGCATCATCGCCGGACCTCACGATGCGCCGCCGCTACCCGAGGAGTGGGAAGTGACGGCGGAGTTGAATCGCGTCGGTATTCGTCTTCGCCCGGTCGGTAACCTTCCAGCCGGCGAACCGCCGCCACGCGAGCTGCCATCGTGCGGGTTGCAATTCGGAACGCTGCAATGGCATCCCGACGGAACGCTCGTGGCGATGGGCCCGGACCATCCCGTCACCGGCGGCTACCTGCAACCGGCGACTGTCGTTTCCGAAGATTTGTGGAAGCTCGCCCAACTTTCGCCGGGCGAGCACGTGCGGTTGAAGGCGTAGCAACGTAGAGCCAGCGAGCCGCTGGCGGTACAGCCGGCGAGCCGCCGGCGCTACGTGGGTTACTCGCCGTACGAATATCCCGATCTCGCGCTCACCTTGAACTCCGGATTGCGCAGGGCGACATCCACCTTCTGGAAGCCGCGTTCGCCGGGACGCTTCTTTGTGTAATAGCTGATCAGGTAATAACCCGCCGTCTTCTTCTCGATCTGATTGAGCGGCGTGATGTAGCTCGTGTGCAGGCGGAAATACTGGCCGTTCGTATCGCTGGCCATCGACGCCAGATTCTGGTGCACGAACTCCGGGACGTCGATGCCGCTCTGGAGCGAGATCGGATACAGCGTCACGTCGGCGCTGTTGAGCGATTCGATCATCGGATCGTAATAGCGGCTGCGGTTGAGGACGACACCGCCGCGCACGGTCTCGTCCGGACCGACGATGCCGTTCGAGAAGAGGATCACGTCCTTGCGCGCGCGGATCGGGCGAAGCGCATCGCCGAGGAGATCGAGCGCCTCGTAGACGTAGCCGCTGCGATTCATCATCCGGTCCATGTCCATGTTGCGCATCAGCGACGGACCGGTGCTGCTCGCCCCGTTCTTCGTGATGCCGAGACCGTACCTCGTCGCGTCGTTCATCGCGCGGCGAATCTGCGCTTTGTCGGACGTGAAATCGGTGTAGACCTTCAGCCTCACATCGTGGCCGACGACGGCCACTTTGTCCTCGGAGCGAAGATGATCGTCGAGGAAGCGCATGGCATCGCTGCGCGCGCGGATCATCTCCGCCTGCGATCCCATGTCCGAGGTGATCTTGTCGAAGAAGAAGATCAGGTAGCGGTCGTCATGCAGGCGCTCGACTTTGAACTTTGCAGCGGCCTCGGGCTCGGTGATGAGGCGGCGGTTGGTGAAGTAATCGACGGTATCGACCGTCTGCTGCTGGCCGTTCTCGCGGACGATGAAGTCGTCCTTGTTCAGGCCGAGCATCTGATTGCCGCGCGAGTCGGTCACGATCGCGTCGAGCTGCACGAGATTGACGTCGACCTTCTCGCCGAATGGTTGTGAATTCTGCTGCGGCTGCTGCGCGAGAAGCGGCGCCGCGGCAAACATGAGTAACGTGATGAAACGCTTGGACATTAAAGTCCCCCTTCCCGGGTGCAAACGAGGCCGCGCGAGGCCCGGATTCCGTGCGGCGGACGCGGGCGCACGCTTCTTGCTCGGTTGTCACCGCTATGTACAAGCTGACGATCGCGCTTCTCACACTCCTCGTTGCCGCGCCGCTGATGGCGCAACGAAGGATCGATCTGTTGATCGACGCCGAGGGAGCTCGGCGCACGGGACAGAACGAGTCGTTCACGCCGGGGGTGCGATTCGATCCGCAGTTTGGAACGGGAGGCGGCGCCGGCGTCGGCCTTAATTTTTTCCTGAGCGATCGCGTCTCGATTGAAACGAAGGCAGCGGCGCTCGAGTCGCGGCTGCGCGTACGCATCGTCGGGACCGATTTCATCGCCACGTCTGACCTCGGCCGCGCACAGATCTTTCCGATCTCGGCGGTGCTGCAATGGCATCTCTCCGAGCACGGCACGATTCGTCCCTACCTCGGCGCGGGCGTCGCGCACGTGATCCTGCGCGATGTGAATCATTCTGTTTCCAGCTCGGCGACCGGCATCCATTTCAAGGATCCGACCGGCCTCGTCGTCGATGGCGGGCTCGAATTCAATCTCTCCAAACGCTTCGGCATCTACGGCGATGCGCGGTACATCCCGGTGGAAACGAAGTCGACGGCGAGCTTCGTCGGGACGTCGTCGTCGGTGCAGATGAACGTGCGGCCGCTGATCGTTTCGGGCGGGATCGCGTGGCGGTTCTGACGGAATGAACATCGGGGAGCGCCGGTTTGACCCGGCTGCGCGGTTCCCCTAGAATCCGCGTCTCTTTTTGCGCCTTCAGCGCATCCACTCCCCGGGGCATAGCTCAGCCTGGTTAGAGCGCACGGTTCGGGACCGTGAGGTCGGAGGTTCAAATCCTCTTGCCCCGACCATGGGATTTGCGGCTCCGCGACATGCGGGGCCGTTTTCGTTTGGCGGCGACGTAGCGCCAGCGGCCCGCTGGCTGTACCGCCGCCGGCTCGGCGGCACGTCATCGCGGGAACTGCCAGCAAGCCGCTGGCGGTACAGCCGACGGCGCTACATCGCTTTGCGTGTCGTCGTTACATCGTTCCCGCCGGTTTCGACGGCAGCGGTTTCCAGCAGACACTTTCGTCGAGCGGATCGGCGGAGTTGCCCGGCATGTGCTCGAACGGAATGAACGCCTCCGGATGCGCCGAGCGCTTGCGCACCGTCTCGCCGTAATCAGCCAGCGCCTTGTTCATCGCGGTCAGGCGCTCGTGCGAATTCGTCTGCTGCAGCGGCAGTGTCACCACGCCCGATTTGTACACCTCGGCGCGGCTGTACGCGGTGCCCTTCACGATCGTGCCGATCAGCGTGGATTTCAGATCCGCCGCGTTCGGTCCCTGCTCGCTTCGGCCGCCGGTGACGTCCGGAGGAAGCAATTCAGGATTGGCGATCCATCCATGCTCGAGCGCTACGTTGTTGCCGAACGCGATCAACTCGTCGACGGTGTTGTTGAGCGCGACGTAATCGCGCAGCGGCAGCGGCGCGTCGCCGGTGCCCGTCTCCTGAATGTGTCCCGCGAGGTGCGGACCGGTCGCGCACGAATTGCCGAAGGACAACAGGTAGGTATCGTTCGACCGGTACATGTACGTGCCGGGATCGCCGCCGCCGGGAGGCGTGGGGGCGTCATCGCCGCAATACGTCGCGTGCGACGACGTGTCCTGCAAGACATGCAGATAGATGCCGATGCGCGCGAGCTGCACCGGGACTGGAGTCGGCGTTGGCGACTTCCACAGCGTGCCGGTGGTCCGCGATTTGTCGTCGAGCCACGACTGCAGCTCCGGGTAAAGCGTCGTCACGCCGTTCGTGATGTCGAGGACCTTCTGTCCCGTCTTGATGTTGATCTGCACCGGCGCATTGGCCGGATTCGCGCCGGCCGGAACGTTCTGCGGCAGGACCATCGGAACGATGCCGGAGAGCGTCGCGCCGGTGATGCAGTTCGTGCCGCTCGGATCGACGAGACCGACCGTGCAGAGCAAACCGGGATCGCTCGATTTCAGCATCGCCCAGCCGCGCACATTGGCGAGCGTCTTCTGAAACGTGTCGTCGATGTTCTTCGGATAGCCGGGCGTCGGATAGTGCAGCGGATAGAGCGCCTGTACGCCGCCGGCGCCGTGAACGTCGGTGCCCTGGCCGTTCGGCGAGAACGGAACGGTGTAGTGATCGAGCGGACCGTCGGTGAGCACATTGGTCCGCTGGAAGCCGTTGAAGTTCGCGGTGATGAAGTTGCGGCCCGTGTTCGGCGTCAGCTGCAGCGTCTTCCCCGCAGCGATTGCGTTCTGATTCGAAGCCTGTTTGCCACACTGATCGATTGGGACGTACTGCGCGTAGTCGGTGACCTCGTTGTATGCGGCGATCCAGTAGGCGGCGTCGCTGCGGTATCCGAGGGCGAGGGCGATGAAGTACGTGGAATCGGCGTGGATCATGCTGCGGCCGGGCGTTATCGTCGCGAATTCGATGACCTGCGCAGGACAGGCAGTGTTCGGCTGCGGCGGCTGCGCGCAGGTCGGATTCAGGCACCACGAAAGTTTGCCCTTCGCGTTCGGCCGCGGCAGACAAAGGTCCTCGAGAAACGCGCTGGCCGATTGCGTGGTCGTGAAAACGATCAGCAGACCGAGAGCGACAAAACTCGGACGGGATTTCATGCGGACTCCTCCCTCTTCCGTTAGGAGAGGTGCAAGGAGCCCGAATCCCTACCCGTTCTCTGCGTGAGACACTAACCGCACATGA
>JBAVBF010000738.1:0-2527 GCA_049586115.1 Thermoanaerobaculia bacterium
CTGTCGAAGGGCGAAAAAGAGATCGAGGCGTTCCCGATGATCGCGCTCATCGCTCTTTTTCTCGGCACGCTCGCCGCCGCGGTCGTGCAGTACGGCGATCACATCTACCTCAGCGACGATGGCGTGATGTATGAGAACTGGGTGCTGAAACAGTTCGGGCGGCGAGGCCGCTGGATGCGCTGGGAGGACGTGATCGAGGTGCGCGAGATCAAGCGCAAGGTGCTGATCCTTTTCTCGCGCGACGGCCGGCGCATGCTGGTCGACGCCATCCTTGGCTACCCGATTGCTAGAAACGAGATTCTCAGGCGCGCTCCGCAAGCCATTTTTTCCGGGACGCTCGCCTCCGAAGATTCGTGAAGAAACGCGTAGCCATTCCAATCATCGGCGTCGCCGCCGTTGTTCTCCTTGCGGCCGTCGTTGCGATCATCGCCGTGCGCCAGCGCGCGCCGCGCCATCGCATTTTCCGTGCGGCGCCGGCCGAGACGCCTCCGAAGCCGCCGTCCGCGCAGCTGCGTCCGCCGAACGAGTGGAGCGAGCAGTTTCGCGAACTGGAAGCGAATGGACACTGGTCGGAGCTGAACGATCTGCTCGACCGCATCGCAACGACGCATGGGACTGAATACGCGCAGTGGTCGCTCGCCTATCTGCACGCGCGATCGTTGATTGAGAACAATGAGCCCGCGGATTCTGCCGCGAAACTGGCGCCGTTCCTTGCCGCCGGTAATCCGTTTCGTGATCTCGCCCTCTATCACCAGGCGGAGATCGAGGACGCACGCGGCGATCACGCGGATGCGAGCCGCAATCGGCAGACGCTGATTTTCGCCGCACCGTCATCGCTGTATCGCGATCAGGCCATCGACGACGAGAGCGAGCACCTCTCGCGCACTGCGAATCCAAAACCGTTGATCGATTTCGCGGCGAAGCTCTTCCCGACCGCGAGCACCTCGCGCCGCCGCGACCTGACCGCGCGCATCGTCGAGTCGACGCTTCGCGCCGGCGATGCGAACGGTGCGATGGCTCGCGGTATCCCGCTGCTGCAAGGCGGCACACTCGACGATGCCTCCGATCGCGCCAGCCGCGCGCTCGATCAGCCAGCGCTCGTCGCGCGCATGAATGGGCTGCAACTCCTGCTGATGGGCGAGTCGATGCAAAACCATCGTCATTTCGATCGCGCCGTCGCGCTTCTTTCAGCGGCGTTGCGCGCGATGCCGCAGCGGCGCGAGGAGCTGACCTTCGCAATCGGCCGGTCGTACTTCGGCAACGAGCAGTTCGCGCAGGCGCAGCAGACGTACCTGCGCGGCGCGGCATCGACCGCCGTTGCGAAATGGAAGGCAACATTCCTGTGGCATGCGTCGCGCGCGGCGCAACTTCAGGGCGACGACCGCACGGCCGAGGGACTCATGACGCAGGCGCTGGCGTTGCCGGGACGATTCGACGCCACAGGTCCCGCCGTCACGCAACGAATTCGTACGCGTCTCAAACAGCGACGCTTCGCCGACGCCGCCGCGGATCTCGCGTTCGTACGAAAGAGCTGGCCTCACGATCACACGCTCGTCGAAGCCTCACTCGCTTACGCCCTCGGCATGCTCGGTGCCGGCAACAACGGCGCGGCGATCGTCACGCTGAATACGATCCCGCGCAATCTGCTCGACAAATTCGAGCCGTACGAGATCGACTACTGGCGTGCGCGTGCACTCGAAGCGTCGAATCCGCCCGCCGCGTTTGCGGCGTATCTCAACGTCCTGCGCGCGACGCAACCGACGCACTTTGCCTACTTCGCGCGCCAGCGGCTCGATGCGCCGTCGATGCAGCCGAAACTGCAGCGCGAGCTTGCGACGCGCGATGCGGAAATCGCGAAGCTCACCGTCGCAGGAAATTGGGTAGTCGCCAAACAGGTCGCGACGGATCGCATCCTGCTGTCATCGAGCAATCATGTCGAAGAGCTGAAACGCCTCGCGGGCATTTACCAGCACCTGCCTGAGTACGCGAACGTTCTCAATCTGCAAGCCGAGGGGTTCCCGCAACTCCCGCTCGCAACGTCTGACCGCACGTCGCTGCTGATGGCGATGGGCCTCTTCGACGAAGCGGCAGACACTATCCCGCATCGCTATCCGCTTCGTCCGCTGAAATCGGCGCTAACGCAATCGCTCGCGCTCAATCGCGGCAACGCGTCGAAAGAATCGATTTTCGCCATCGAAGTGCTGATGAACTCCGTTCCGCGCGACTACGTTCCTGAGCTGCTACCTCTCACGGTCCGCCAACTTCTCTATCCGCGCTATTTCTACGACTACATCAGCGACGACTCGAAAAGCTTCGGCGCCGATCCGACGCTCGTCCTGGCCATCATGCGCGAGGAGTCTCGTTTCAACCCGCGCGCGAAATCGGAAGCCGCCGCGCGCGGTCTGCTGCAGTTCATCATCACCACGGCGCGCCAGATCGGCCGCGACGCCGGCCTCCTCGACGTCGATCCGGAGGACCTCTACGACCCGCGCGTGATCATCCGCCTCGGCGCGAAGTACATCAGCAC
>JBAVBF010000739.1:0-3025 GCA_049586115.1 Thermoanaerobaculia bacterium
GTCTTGACGATCCCGACGTCCGCGCTGGTGCGCGCCACGACGACGTTGGTCGTCGAGGCGGTGTTGTTCGACGGGATGCTGTCCGTCGAGGTGGTGCTGATCGTCGCCGTCGCCGACAGCGTCGTTCCCGCCGCCGTGGTCGGATTGACCATGACCACCGGCGAGAACGTCGCGCTGGCTCCGATGGCAAACGAGGCGATGGTGCAGGTAATCGTTCCGCCGGAACCGACAGCCGGCGTCACGCATGACCATCCCGCGGGAGGCGTGAGCGACTGGAAGTTCGTCCCGGCAGGAAGCGGGAGCGTGACCGTGTCATTCGCGGCCGCCGCGGGACCGTTGTTGGTCGCGACGACGGTGTAGTTGTAGTTCTCGGCCGGGCTGACGGGATTCGGACTATTGGCGATCGTCACCTGGACGTCGCCGGAGCCGGCCGCGACGACCGTTGCCGTAACACTGGCCGTGTTGTTCGGCAGGTATGGATCGCGAGAGCTGCTCGAAACCGAAGGCGTGGCGGTGATCGAGGTACCGACAGTCGTCCCTGCATTCACTTTCAGGACGAGCGGCATGCTCACGCTCGCGCCCGAGGCCAGTGTGACGCCGGTGCAATTGATCGCGCCGGTTCCGCCGATCGCGGGAGTAATGCAGGTCCACCCCGCCGGTGGTGTGATGCCCTGGAACGTCGTATTCGGCGGAGTGGTGATGCTGTACGTCGGAACGTTGGCGGTGAAGCTGCCGAGGTTCGAGATGGTCTGGGTGTAATTGATGTTGGCGCCGGCGACCGGAACGCTCGTGCTTTCCGTGATCGTCACGGCCATGTCGGCAAATTTGTCGGCGGTGGGAGACGCTTCGATGATGGTCGACGCGGTGGCCTGATTGTTCGCCGGATTGGAGTCTGGTGTGTTGCTGGAAACCGAGTTCGTCTCCGTCATCACATAACCGGCCGGAGTGCCGACCAGCGAGTTGACGACGAGCGAGAAGTTCGCCGTCGCCGCGTTGGCAAGCGTCGGAGTCGTGCAGGTGACGACGCCTCCGTTGCCGACCGCGGGAGTGATGCACGTCCAGCCGGCGGGCACCGACATCGAGACGAACGTCGAGCTGGCCGGAATCGGAGCCATGTAGACGACGCCGTCGGCCGGGCTCGGGCCGTTGTTCGTCACCGTCTGCGTGAAGGTGACATTGCTGCCGGCTTGGATCGACGGAGCGCTGACGATGTTCGTGACGGCGAGATCGGCGATCGCGCATGACGCGCCGTCGCCACCGGGGAGGACGTTGTTGCCAGCGATCAACTGGACGGCGCCGGGAGTTCCAGGCTGCGCGCCGTAGTCGTCATTCGCTGTCGTGGTGACGCCGCCCTGGCCAGCGGAGACGTCGGTCGACGCCGCGGCGCTCGAGAGCAGAATGAATCCACCACCGCCGCCGCCGCCGGGGCCGTGACGCTCGCCCGGGTCGCCCGCCGGAGCGGTCGTGAGCCAGGTGTTGCCGCCGTTGCCGCCCTTGGCCTGTACGGTCAGTCCGGTCAGAACGCCCGACTGGACGGTCAAGAGCACCGAGCCGCCGGCGCCGCCGCCACCCGCGCCGTCACGGCCGGTGTTGTAAGCCGTGAAGCCGTTCGCGGTGAGCGTAGCCGTACCGGTAACTTGCAGAGCACGGATGATCATCGTGCCGCCGCCGTTCGCGCCGCTGCTGTAGTAACCGTTTGCGCCGGCCTCGGTGTCGGTCCAATCGCCCGGAACGTTCACGCGGCACGTCGGAGGAGCGATACACGTTTCCGCCGACGCATTGTTCGTGGTTCCGGCGCCGCCGCCGCCACCCATCGTGATGCGGGTGAGGCTCGGCGAAATGCCGCCGCCGCCCTGTCCACCCGAGGGGCAGTTGCACGCCCAGCCGTTTCCACCGGGGCCGCCGAAGCCGGCGTTACCACCGCCACCGCCGCCGCTGTTGTCCTGGTTCGCCGTGGGATCGCCGTCCGTCGAACCGCCGCCGGCATTTCCCGGCGCTCCGCGGCCGTAGCTGCCGGCGGCGTAACCTTCTACTCCCGTATTGAGCGGTGCGTTGCCGGACGCTGGCGCTCCGATCGTGGCGCCGTGCTGATAAATGTAGTGAGGAGTCCCGGCGATGCCCTCGCCCTTCGATCCGTTGGTCGTCAGAGTAGACAGCGTACGGAAGTCCGTCGAGGCCAGCCCAACCGTCGCATCGCCGGTGAGCATGCGCCCGCCGCCGCCACGGAAGCCTTTGCCGTCCACCGAGACCGTCGCGCTGCCAAGCGTCAACGTACCGCTGACGTCGACGGCGAGGATGCCGCCGGTCGCACCGTTCCACGCGAGCGCGGTCAGCGTCGATCCGAGGGTTGCGGTGGTGTACTGAGGAACGCGAATGACCTGATAGGTGCGCTGTCCCTGCGTCGTGGTCGTGGCGAAAGTCTGATTCGTGTAGCCGTACAGCAGGCCGCCGCCTGAACCGCCGGCGCTGAACGTCAGCGCGCCGCCGGCCGCGGAGACTGCGTTCGTCGCGACGACGTACTCCCAGCGGCCGGCGTTATTGAGGGCAGTGGCCGCCCCGCTGCCGGTGCCGGTCGCGCGTGTCGAGCCGGTGCCTTCACCGTAGGTTTCATCATTGGTCGTGTCGAAGGCGGCGTCCTGCATCTGCATGATGATGAGGAGGTCGCCCGCGGTGATCGTGTTTCCGCCGGCGCCGGCCGTGCGGGCGCCGACAGTAAGGCCCGTCGCTCCCGCAGCGACCGTGGAGCTGCCGGGCCAGTAGTCGTTTTTGATGCCGGCCAGCGTTCCGCCCGCGCCGTCTTTGCCGGGATTCGCGCAGACTTTCGCCTCAGCCAGCGTGGAGACCGTCTCTGACGAATTGGGAGCCGCCGCACCCGTGTACGTCACGGTGGCTACGTTCGAAACGGTCCCTGCCGCGTTCGCGACGACGGTGATCGTGATCGGCGCGGAGGTCGCTCCAGCCGCAAGCGTTCCGATATTGCATGTCACCGGTCCCGTGCCGGCGCATCCGGTCTGCGAAACGAATG
>JBAVBF010000740.1:0-1857 GCA_049586115.1 Thermoanaerobaculia bacterium
GCGCACGCACGGTCTTCTCGGGATCGATGTTGCGTTCTTCTTCGAGCGCCAGCAGCATGCCCGGCACGACGCCGCCCGCGCCCGCGGTCGGAGCCGCGACGATGACGCCCATCCGCGAGTTTTCGCCCATCACCGAAAGCGCGTAGATCTCCGCCTTCACCGTCAGCGGATCGAGGAACGTGCGGCCGGCCAGGAACGCGTCGTTGAGCAGCTTGGCCTCATTGCCGACCAGCTTCCCCATCGACGTTCCGCCGCCCTTCCCGCGCTCGACGCAATCGCGCATCACCGCGCGCCGGCGCCGCAACGCTTCGAGAATCTGATCGCCAGGGACGGCATGTTCCTGCTCGTCACTCTCCAGAAAAACATCCGCAAGGTCGCGCCCGGCAGCGAGCTGTTCGAGGTGGGAAAAGCTTTCAATCATGGCGAGAAGAACGCGAATCGGAGCGCGGTGTATTCGCGTGAGCGTGTGGCCCGGACATCTACGGAATCCGGTCCAGATACCGCGCCTCTTCCACATCCGCGGTTTCGCGAATTCTCTTCAGCGCGGCGTCCGACATCGGCGAATCGACGTCGATCTGCATGAACGCATCCTTGCCGCGCTGCTTTCGCGAGCACGACAGCGACGCGATGTTGATCCCCTCCTCGGCGATGATTTTCGTTACCTCGGAGATCATGCCGGCGCGGTCGCGGTAGAAGAGCAGCAGCGTCGGTGAGTCGCCTTTGAAGCGCGTCTGGAAGCCGTTGATCTTAAAGACTTCGATCACGCCGCCGCCGATCGACGAGCCGCTGATCTCCGTCTCGCGCGACTTGCCGCGGATCTCGATGCGCACCGTGTTCGGATGCACGTCGCCGAGGTCCTCCTCGGAGAAGGTGATGTCGACGCCCATCTGTTCGGCGATGCGAATCGCTTCGGGGATGCGCGGATCGTCGACATTCAGTCCGATCGAACCTCCGACCAGCGCGAAGTCGGAGCCGTGCCCGCGATACGTCGCGGCGAGCGGCGGATGAAGAAAAAAGTGAACTGCGACCGGATCTTCATCGAGGATCTCGCGCGCAACGCGGCCGAGCCGCGCCGTGCCGGCGGTGTGCGAGCTCGATGGACCGACCATCACCGGCCCCATCACATCGAGGATCGAGACTTTGCGGTCATGACGGATCGGCATGATTTAGGTGCGGTTTACGTGCGGCGCAAAAAGTCGCGGCGTTCCGTTGTTGGGCGTAAGGACATCCGCTACACTAAAACGCTCGCGATGACGTCCAAGCCTATCATCCTGGTCGTTGATGACGACCTCCCGATTCTCGCTCTGATGCGCAATCTCCTCCGCGAATTCGGCTTCGAAGCAGTGACCTCCGAGAACGGCCGCGACGCGTTGATCGAGGCGCGCAAACGCAAGCCGGCGGTCGTGCTCATCGACAAAAATATGCCTGGCATGACGGGCGACGAAGTCATCCGCGCGCTGCGCGCCGAGCCGGGCTTCGACGGATTGCCGATCCTGATCCTCAGCGGCGAGCCGATCTCCAAGTCCGACCTCCAAGGCCTCGGCGCCGACGGCGCGGTGCTGAAGCCATTCGACATCCGCGAACTGATCGCGCAGCTGCGCTCCTTCGCCCCCGCGGAACAGACGGCCTAGCGACGGACCTGTCATCCTGAGCCGCCGGAGCCGAGGAGCGCGAAGCGCGACCGGCGGAGGACGGTCGAAGGACCCCCAGCCTGGAACCCGGGGAAGTTGGGAGGAGATGAAGCGCCAACCGTTGATGCCGCAAGCCGATGCTCCCTGTCAGAAGGTGGGGGTCCTTCGACCGTCCTCCGCGACTGCGCGCTTCGCGCTACGTCGCTTCGGCGGCTCAGGATGACAG
>JBAVBF010000741.1:0-4782 GCA_049586115.1 Thermoanaerobaculia bacterium
GTCCGACATCGTGTTGAAAATCGCGCCGTCCGCCTCCAGGCGCCGCCGGATGGCCGCGCCGTTCACGAGGTTCCCGTTGTGCGCGAGCGCGATCGGCCCTTTGCTCGTCGACGCCACAAGCGGCTGCGCGTTGCAGAGCATCGACCCGCCCGCCGTCGAGTAGCGCACATGCCCGATGGCGATGTCGCCCGGCAACCGCTTCAGCCGCTCCTCGGTGAAGATCTCCGCGACATACCCCATCTCCTTCTCGGAGTGGATCTGCTGCGTCCCCGGCGCGATGATCTGCTCCCCCGCCCCGCTCGACCCGATGGCCTCGCCAATGTTCGTCTCCGACCGCCGCCGGTCCGACGACACCGAAGCAATCCCCGCACTCTCCTGCCCGCGATGCTGCAGCGCGTAAAGCCCGAGGTAAACGATGTTCGCCGCGTTCTCATGATTGAGAACGGCGAAGACGCCGCATTCATCGCGAAACTTGTCGAACATCGAGGATACGAAGTGTAACGCGCCGGAATTCAGGGGAGCAGCCGAAGTGGCTCGATGTGCTGCTTCCGCACTTCATCTGCCCACGCCGAGGTTGAATCGACGGTGAGGTAGCGCTCGTAGGCCTGCTGCGCCTCGGGCCGTTGAAGCGCGTCCAGCGCCACCGCGCGATTGAAGAGCGCCTCAGGCGAGTGCGGATCGATGCGCAGCGCGCGATCGCAGGCGGCGAGCGCGCTCTCGAGCATCTGCCGATTGTCGCGTGCGGCGGCGATGAGTGCGGCGGCCAAGTCGCTTTGGTACCTCGCGTTGGTTGGGTCGCGTTCCGCGGCCGCTTGCAGAGGAGCGACGGATTGTCTTTTGTCATCGTCCCCTAGTAGAAAACCGATGCCCTTAGCGTGGAGAGTCTTCGCGTCGTTACCGTGAAGTTCCATGAGTTTGGCGGCTTCGCCCTGCATGATTTGCAGTTGTATTTCTTTGTCTTCTTCGACTCCACGGTTCACTACACGCGGAACGTACGGATATCCGCTTAGACGCCCCTCCAACGGCCGATTGAGGACCTTCGCATAGTCTTTTTTGACATCGCCCTCCAAGTCGCGAAGCTGGCGATACGTCAAGGTCCCGATCGCGGCGACGAGAATCAGCGCCGCCGCGATTCCCATCCACCACGTGCTGTGACGTTCGACCTTTGGCGCCTCCACAAACTCCGCGGCATCGACGACGAGGATCCGGCAATCGTCGCAGTCAGCGATGTGATCGACGATCGCGATGCGTTCGGCTTCGTCAAGCGTTCCTTCGACGAAGCGGCCGAGGTCTTCCGCTTCCGGGTGATCAAGGAGCATGGTCACGACGAGCCCTCGTCAGGATCCCGATCCGGCACTGCGAACCGGATGTGCAGAGCGTCCGCGCCATGGGTGAGCATGTCGGCAATGTCGCTCATTGCCACGCCGGCGGCAAGAAGGGCTTCGCGCAACTTCGCCACCAGGCGCTCAATACGGCGGTAGAGCTGCTTCTGATCGGCCTTCAGCATTCTGGCCATCGTGGAAACTTTCATCGCGTCGATGAAACGGAGCTTCATGATCAATCGGTCCTCGGCCGGCAGACGGTCCAGCTCGCGGCTCAGTACCGCGCCGGCGCGGCGGGCGGCGACTTCGCGCTCCCCGCTCAGCAACTCGTCTTCCGCCGAAACTTCTGACGCGGGCTCGCGCATCTCCTCCGTCCGCTCCACGCTCGACTGCCTGCGCGGCTGCCGCACGACGATCGAGGCAGCGAGTCCTTCGAGCGCGCGGGCATCGAGCTCTGTAAACTTTTGACGGACGATCGCGGAAGCTTCCGCGATTCCGAGGCCGTCCCGGCTGATCAGACGCTCCAGAAGGATGGCCGCATCGCCGGCCTGCCGCGCGCGCATCGAGGGGCGCCATTTGCCCCATTCGTGAATCTTCTGATCGAGGTAGTGGCGCTGGATGACGATCGTCAGATACGTGCGAAGTGTGCACTTCTGCTCGAATTTGCGCAGGACGCCGTAGCCGTCGTCGATGATCTTGAGCTTCGATGCCGACGCGAAATCCTCGGCATCGGCGCCCGAGAGGCCGTACTTCCGGCAGACGAACGCGATTACGCGTTCGATGAGCGAAAGATTGTCGAGGAAGAAGGTCTCCCAGTTCATGGCGATGCCGCGAGCGGCAACGATGCGAGTCTTGTTAACGGTGTGGCGATTCTAGACGAAGTGCCACCATTGCCACGCACGGGATCCGACGTACGGCAAAACAGTCGGGTTACTTCTTCGCCACGTCGGGCATGTGCTTCGACGTCGTGTCGACGAACGACACCGGCACGCCCGCGCGAATGCGATGCGAGACTTCCTGCGCGTCCCAGTTCGTAAGCCGCACGCAGCCGTGCGACGACGCGTAGCCGATCGAATCGGGATCGGGGGTGCCGTGCATGCCGTAGTGCGGCTTGCTCAACGCCATCCACACCACGCCGACCGGCGAGTTGGGGCCGGGATTCAGATGCGCGTCCGGCTCGCTGTCCGGCACCTCGTGGTAGAGCGTCGGGTCGTAGTGGAAGTGCGGCATCTGCGAGATGGCGACCACGTGCACGGTCTCGTCAGGCGATGGATCGTAGGTCGAGCCGAGCGTCGTCGGCGCGTGGAAGATGACGTTGCCGTTCGCATCGAACGCGTTGTACGAGTTGCCTGCGATCGAGATGACCACTCTGGCGATGTCTGGCTGGTCCTGCGTCATCGGAGGCCGCACATTCGGCGCATTGATCGTCGCGCCAGCCTGCAACTCGTTGATCTTCACGCCGGGATTCAGAACCTCGAGGAAATCCTCGGTGCTGTGAAAGCGCTCCGCCAGTTCCTCTCGTAGCGACTCGTAGCAGAGACAATCCAGCTTGGCCTTGTCGTACGGACTCTCGGGGATTTGCACGAACGGACCCTTCAGATCGTCAGCCGTCAGCGTGTAGGTCGTTACCACCGGCGCATCGCCCGCGGTTTGCGCGATGGAGCGGAAGGTTGCGTCATCGACGTCGCCGGTCGTCGCCAACCCGTGCGCCTTCTGCCACCACCAGACGGTGATCGCCGAGTTGCGGCCCCACCGCCCGTCGATCGCGCCGACGGAGAAGTGCGCGCGGTCGAGGTACACCTGCGTCCGCAGCACCGAGGGACCACGCACGTCGCCGGTGATCGGAAGATTGACCGGGGCGCTGTTGATGGAGTTCGCGTCCAACCCTTTGAACGATTCCTTTTTCCCGTGGACGATCGGAACGTTCAGCGGCTGCGTCGACGTCTGCTGCGCAACCTGCTGTGCGGCGGCGGCCTGTTGTTGCTGCTGCGCCGCGGCTTGCGCCGCCTGCTGCGCACGGAATGATTGCAACTGACGCCACTGCTGATCGAACCGCTGGCGCTCCAGATCCTGCTGCGTCGGAGCCGGCTCTTTCGCGCCCAGCGGCGTCGACACGTCAAACGTGTCCGACACCTTCTGCGCCACCTTCGTCGCCGCGTTCTCCGCCCGCGCCTTCGTCTCATGCGCCTGCTCCCGATTGCAGGCAATCAGGACTGCCACCGCGAAAACTGAAACCGCTGTCCGTCGATTCATGCAAGTCACCAAAGCAAAGTTGAGGCCGGAGGCAGGTGCTGTGAATCGCGACGCAGCCGGTCCGAAGGCTCCAGCGTATCAAGACCTAAAGGGAGAGAATCATGCGAACTGCATGTCGCATCCTCGCTGTAATAACGATCTTGTTGTCATTCCCGATTTATGCCGCGGATTGTCCGACGCCGAATGACTTCGGCGGCACGCTCGCGCTGTCAGGTGACGTGCCGAAGGCCACCCTCAAGAATCCGGCAAAGGGCGGTTCGGCCGCGAGCATCTGCCTCCTTACCGAAGCGGATCTCGAAAGTAATCACACGTGCAGTACCGCGGATGCCCTCACGACGGCGCCGACGGTGGTCGTCGGCCTCTGCACTGCGGGAAAGAACAACTTCAGCAGCAACCTGACGTCAGCCGGCATTGCCGCCGCTGATGCCATCCTCGTGGAATTTCGTCCGACCGAGGCGGGCCAAACGGTCAAGTTCCTTCGTGTTGAGGCTAAGGACCCGGCGGGGAAAGATCTCAATCCTTCACCAGTGACGAAGATCGTCGCGACTGCCGGCACCCCGGATTTCTCCACAGACTCCCGGTACAAGGTATGGCTCTACACGGGCTACACATACCTTCGGACCAAAAACGACTTCAAAGACGGGTACCCGGAGTTGCTGGCGCGTTTTGAGACACGCTTGTTCGATAACGCCATTTTCCTCGAACAGACTGATCTGGCGAAGTTCGACCGGATGAGAAAACATGAGTGTCTCCCGAACGACAAGTGCGGCCTATTTCCACACTTCAACGTCCTTAGGCTCTATGGGGAGACGGGCTTGACCGGAACCACGGTGGCAAGCACGAGCACGACCGCGACCACACCGCCCGTTACGACCACCACGGTCACCGGAGTGAAACAGGCCTTTGCGGGCAACGTCGGCGTTGGGTATGGTTGGACGCTTCCTGTGACCACCAGACCAGCGCTCCCCGGAGAAGTTGGCGACACAAACGCTTTCACAATTCTGGCGGTTTCCCGGCTCGGAATAGTCACGGTGCCTGGCGTCGATGCAGACGCCACAAAGAATATCGCTGCCAAACCCGGCACGACCGCCTTCAGTTGGAGTACCGGCATCCGAATCGAAAACGCCAATTTGTTGAGAGGCAAAGGCGGAAACTTCGAAGGAGCGTATTTCGAAGTCGGGTTCGGCGAGAACGAGCAGTTCACACT
>JBAVBF010000742.1:0-5309 GCA_049586115.1 Thermoanaerobaculia bacterium
TCATAAGTCCTCATAAATCCTCCTTCTGGCCTAGCGGAGCCTCGCCTTCTGCGATGGCTCAAGGAGCTGCCCAGATTGTCAAAAGAATGTCCGGCCTCGGATGGACCGGGCCGGCAAGGATACGCAAAGGGAGGGGGTTGGGCAATTATTTCAGGCGCCGAGCGGCAGCCGATGGACGCGAATCGACTTTGCATTCACGGTGATCGCGCTTCCGCGTCGCAGGTCATCGTCCGTCATCGTAAGCACTCGTTGGATCAAGCCCGCCAATGCCTCATCTCGCAATCCCTCGATGCGAATGCGAATGACAGAAGGCGACGTTGCGCGGGACATTGCGAGCAGCGCATGGCAGGCGGCGTCGTGCGTGATCAGGACTCGCTCCTGTCCACGACACCACAGGAGAATGTCAGCGTCGTCGGCAGTCGCGAGCCCCACCTCGCGCGTGTGAAAAACATCCAGGCCGGAGGCGCGGAGGAGTTCCGCCGCGGCGGCGGAGAGATTCTGATCGAGCAACAGCTTCATTGCGGCGCGACGAGTTCCTCAATACGGTCTTCGAGATTCGAGGCCGCGTACTCCAAGGCTTGGCGAACATCCTCTTCGTCGAGGTCGGGATAGGCGCGTCTCAACGCCTCGCCGGTACCATACGTCGCGACGGCCAGGACCACACGTTTGACCGTGATCCGCATGCCACGCAGGCATGGCTGCCCATTCATCTTTCCCGGCTCGACGGTAATTCGATCTAGTGTCATGGGGTCATTGTCCGCGCACACGCGATCTACTTCAAATACTGCGCGAGCGATACACCCTTACAATCGCGTGATGCAGGAAGGACAGGCCAGCCGTACCGCCGATCGCGTCGCCGAGCGGCGCGCGGCGCATCAGGTGCGCGATCGTCCGCTCGTGCTCGACGATCCGATCGCGCTGCGCGTCATCCGTCCCGAGGTTGCGCACGAACTGCGCACGAATCCGCCTACGCACGAATCGTCGAAGCTGGGGCCGTACCTTCGCGCGTTCTTCGTCATGCGAAGCCGGTTCGCCGAGGATGCGCTCGCGTCGGCAGTCGCGAACGGCGTGCGGCAATACGTCGTCCTCGGCGCGGGATTCGACACATTCGCCTATCGCAATCCCTTTCCCGAGTTGCGCGTCTTCGAGGTCGACCATCCCGCGACGCAGGCGATCAAGCGGCAGCGGCTGGCGCATAGCGAGATCGAGATCCCGTCATCGCTGACGTTCGTTCCGATCGATTTCACGACGACGAAACTCGAGGACGCGCTGCGCGGCGCAGGCTTCGACGAAACGAAGGCGGCGTTCTTCTCGTGGCTCGGCGTCGTGCCGTATCTCGAACGGCCGGCCATCGACGCAACCTTTCGCTACATCGCATCGCTGCCGACGCAAACCGCGCTGGCCTTCGACTACTCCGTCCCGCCGCAATCGCTGAGCTGGACGCAGCGGCTCGTCTTCAACGCGATGGCCAGCCGCGTCGCCGCCATCGGCGAGCCGTGGAAGACCTTCTTCGATCCTGCCGCGCTTCTCGCCGATCTCCGTCTCTGCGGATTCACCTCGGCACACGACTTCGGCGCCGAGGCGCTCAACCGCCGCTACTTCGCCGGCCGCACGGACAAACTGAAGATCGGCGGCATGGGACACATGGCACTCGCCAGGGTCTGATCAGAACCGCGCCACGATTCCGACCTTTGCGGCCCGCGGCGAGCCCGGCGAGATGTTCGTGTTGCTGTCGGCGTTCGCGTAGTACTTCGTGTCGAAGAGATTGTCGATGTTGAGCTGCAGACGAAGGTCGTGCGTGAGGGTGAGGTACGCGGCTGCTTCCACTTCGGTGAACCCGGGCAGCGTCACGGTGTTGTCGATCGCGGCAAACATTGCCGAGCGATAGACCACGCCGAGGCCGGCGCCCGTTCTCGCGTTGAACCGAACGTTGTTCCAGAGCGAGAGCATGTGATGCGGCACCTGCGCGACCTGCGCGCCAGCCCGGGCAGCGGTGGTGGCACTGGTGACGAAGGCATCCTGATGCGCATAACCGCCGGCGATGTTCCATGCCGAGGTGACCTGACCGTTGATCCCGACTTCGTATCCATTGGTGCGCTGGCTGCCGGTCTGAACGATGCGCGTCGGATCAGTAGGATCGGTGGAACGCGTGTTGGTGCGGTCAAGCCGGTAGACCGCGGCGGTCAAAGCGAGATCGCGCGCCGCATCCCACTTCGCGCCTAATTCATAGTTGTTGAATTTCTCCGGCTTGACCTGTTCCGTGATCGTCGTCAGAGATGAGAATTGATCGCCGGAGCTCGGCAGATACGAGACGCTGTAACTTCCATAGACCGAAAGGGTGTCGACCGGCTTCAGCACGATCCCGGCGCGCGGCGAAACGAGATCGTCGACTCTTCCCAACGTGTCGCCGTTCCGGTTGTTGTGGTAGCGCAGATCGAAGCGATCCACGCGGAGCCCGGCAACGACCTGAACGTGCGACGTCAATGCGATCTGATCCTGCGCATAGACGGCGCCGACGGTCGTGCGGAGATGGTTGTCGGCGTCGGTGGCGCTCTGGCGGAAGGTCACCGGCGTCGTGATCGTCGGATTCGCGTACGGCACGAGGATCGACGTCGTGGTGTTGTTGAAGAATCCTGTATTGCGAAAGTTATCGGTCAGTTGCTGTCCGATTTCGGTACCGAAGAGCAGCGTGTGCCGGATCGATCCGCTGCTCATCGTGGCGGTGAGATCAGTCTGATTGAAGAGGTTCTGGCGCTGCGTGGCGTTGTTGTAGGCAGTGAGTGCGACGCTCGCCTTGTTTGCCGTGACCGCTCCCGGCACGAAGTTCTGGTACGAGCGGTCGTAGTCGCCGACAAGCGTCCGGTTGCGAATCGTGAAGAGGCCGAAATGATGCTCGACGTTCGCGGAGAAGATATTGACTCGCGCACGCACGTGGCTGTCGTCTGGATTGCCGTAGTACGTGCTGACATCGACGTCCGCCGGCCTGCCGGCGAATGAAGAAATGCCGCGATCGGCAGTCCGGCCGTCATGGAAATTCTCGTAGCCGACGGTGACCTTCGTCGCATCGGACGGACGGAACGTGAGAGTCGGCGCGACGCCGGTGCGCGTCAGCGAAACGTTGTCGCGGAAACTGCCTGAGCGTTCATAAATCCCGTTCAGACGCACGGCCACCGTGTCACTGAGCGGTTGATCGAGATCGGCGGCCACGCGCTTGTTGCCGAACGCGCCGCCCTCCATGTCGACCTCCCGAAGCGGCGTGAAGCCTGCCTCCTTCGTGACGCGATTGATGACTCCGCCGGCGCCGCCGCGTCCGAACATGAGCACGTTCGGTCCCTTCAACGCTTCGACGCGCTCGAGATTGTAGAGATCGCGGTAGTACTGAACGTCATCGCGCACGCCGTCGAGGAAAAAATCCGCCGAGGAACTGTTGCCGCGCATGATGACCTGGTCGCGATTGTTTTCGCCTTGGTGAAGCATCACGCCGGGAACGTAACGAACGACGTCACCGATGCTGCTCATGAGCTGGTCCTGAATGACTTCGTGCGTGACGACGGTGACCGACTGCGGGACATCGCGCAGCGGGGTGTCGGTCTTCGTGGCGCTCCTGATCGCGGGAACCGAATATCCCTGCGGCGCGTGCACGGTGATGGAGTCGTGAATGCCGGCCATCTTCAAGGTGAATGGATGCACGGAGGAATCGCCGGCGATGACGTCCACCCGATCGGCGAAGACCGCGAAGTGTTTCCGCTCCACCTGCACCACATACGCACCCGGTTCGAGATCCAGCACAAAGCGTCCATCGGCATCCGAGTCGGCGGAGACCGACGGAGCGGTGTTCCCTTCGATGCCGGTGACGGTGATGTGGGCACCCCGGATCGGAGCCCCTGCGGCGTCAGCGACGCGTCCCGCAAAGCGAGCATGTGTTGGCGCTGCCGCGGCGACCGAGGAGAGTGCGACGGCGATGAGGAAGTACAGGAAACGGGAACGGCAGGAAACCATGAATGCCTCCGCAATAGCTTATGAGACTGAGTCTCAGTTGCGTTTACGAGGCGTACTCTGATCGTCTCAATTGCGTTTGTCAAGAGCTTCCGGGTCGGGCGGCGTCCGCGCCCGGCGGTTGTTTCCGGGATTCAATTCGCGGTCTGCGAACGACTCACGACCTCCCGTCGGGCGGGACGCCACGCCGGATGCAGGCGCGGACACCCGCACTACGCCCGATAGCAGTGAACACGAAGGGGGTCAGGCGCAGGCAGGCTTGTCCACGGTCTCGTGGATCGGCACTTTCAGTTCGCGCAGCGAACGCGCCGAACGGCGCTCGAATGCGGCCTGAATCTCGGCCACGATCGAAAGGGCGATCTCTTCCGGAGTCTCGCCGCCGAGGTCGAGTCCGATCGGACTGTGCAAGCGGGGTTCGCGCGAGGCGCCGAGCTCCGCGAGCAACTCGTCGCCGCGCGATTTCGGACCGAGGAGGCCGATGTACTGCATCTGCGATGCGAGGAGTTGTCGCAGGATGGCGGCATCGCGCGCAAAGTTGTGCGTCATCACAACCGCGGCATCGAATTCGCCCGCATCGAATTCCGCGCGCGGCTTGATCACGTCGACGCGCCATCCGACCACGCGGGCAAACTGCGCGACCGGCTCCGCGTCGCCGCCGCCGAAGATCGCGACCGCGCGCGGCGGACGAAGGATCTCGATCATCGTTTCGCCATTCGGAAGAATCGTCGTCCACTCCGCCGGCTTGACACCGTTCCAGCGAAAGCCGGTGACGAGCCGCGGAAGATGCGCCGCATCAAACGGCTCGATGAGCAGATCCAACACTCCTCGGCATCCCAGCCCCAGCCCGAAGATCAGATCATCGCCGCGCGTGGAGTCGTACATGACCAGCCGCGGATTCATGTCGGCCAGCCACATCGCCACCCGCTCCGCGATGTCGCGCTCGAGACACCCGCCGCTGATCGCGCCGGCGAGCGTCCCATCCTCCCCGATCACCGCCCGCGCCCCCGCCCGCCGATACGTCGACCCCTGCGTGCGAACGACGGTGACCAGCACGCCCCGATTGCCGGAGTCGATCACCGACCGGCAGGCAGCGATGACTTTGTCGATCTCGTGCATGTTGAGGATAAGAACTCTGCTACTTCCGAACCACCGTCCGCGGGTCGTTCCGATCCTCCCGCCAGGCCGGATGGTTTACGTGAAAGACGTGGTCTCCGTTGAACGAAACCACGGCAGCGTCGAAGGTGATGGTTCCGATCTTCTTCCAGTTGGTGATATCGCGGCGTTCCTTGAACGCCGTGCCGTGCGTGGTGCCG
>JBAVBF010000743.1:0-11602 GCA_049586115.1 Thermoanaerobaculia bacterium
CGTCGAACTGTTCTTCGCCGTCGACATCGCCGAGGAACATCGGCCGCTCCGGCAGCATCTTGCGCGCGCTGGCGGCGCGGATGACAGCCCAGATGTGCTTGCACTCCTCGAGGTTTTCGTGGAACCAGGGGCATTCGCATTCGGCGGTGAGGTAGTCGCCCTCGATCATCAGTTCAACCGAGTAGACGCGGCTGCCCTGCACGTCCGCGCGAATCAAATTGGGACTGAGCCGCTCGATGCGCCGCACGCGGCCCTGCTCGTAGTACGCATCGCCGCGCGAGAGCGTCCGCGGTGCGACAAACCGGCGAAGCGCATTTTCAGCGAGCACGGCGGGGCAAACGACAGGGGAGAGGAGGGGATTCCGTTCACGCGGAGTTCGCGGAGAGGCGGAGAGCGCGGAAGGGGTGTCGGCGGAGCCGGCGTACGAACCGTAGGCCAGGCTTTCAAGCGTGGGAACCGCGTTAACGGAGGAAGACCGCGCCGCCGACTGTCGCCATCACGGTGGTTCGATGTTGCGATCGGCCCACGCCGGCTGTCAGGCGATATCCGCCGAGGCGCTGCGTTGCTTGCAGCATCGTCCCGGTCGTGTGGATCGATCCGGAGCGGAAGGCGCTGACTCGGAGGCCGAGTTCGAACGAACGAGTGATCGCGAAATCGGCCCCCGCGTTTGCGTTGATGCCGCGATTGACGCGGAACTCGGCGTAACGGCTTCCGTAGACCGCTGACGATCCGAGAAGATCCCACGAGCCGCCGATCAGGAACGCGCTCACGGTATCGAGACTGCTGCCTCGGTATGCCGCGAGCGATTGGCGAAGGTGGATTCTGCCAAACGACCGGCCTGCATTTTCCGTGAGCATCGCGCGCGTCCACGTGCGATTGCCGTGATACGCCTCGACGGTGGCCGCGGCGTCGATTCCGTCGATGCGATTCGTGAATGGATCCTCGGCTGTGATGAATCGCATGCGCTGAATGACCGAGATTCCGGCATACGGCGAACGCCATGCCCCGCGAAGTGCCGCGGGCGCGTCGTTGCCGATGATCTCCTTGCCGATGACGACGCCCGGCTCGATCGATGCGTGGTCGCTTTCGCGAAAACGGAGCGCGGCGCGGGCGGTGAATGCGGCATCGTCGAATTCGAGATCGCGTCTGCGGACGCCGTCGCGATAAATCCGCTTGCTGCTGTGCGCGTCGTACGGCGTCGCGGTGACGTCGAGGATGAGGCGGCGGTCGTGGTCGAGCAGCCGTTCGCGTCCGAGGGAGAGCGACCAGCCGTTGATGGAACCGCGCCAGAGCGAACCGTCGGCGGCGACCGAGCGAAGCTCGATCGACGGAGCGGCCAGGCCGGATTCGTACAACACCGCGGCGGTGAGCACCTTCACGTCATCGCCGCGTGCAGTCGTCGCGGCGGCCAAGAAACAGACGACGGCGATGGCGCGCTTAGAGGTCATAACGCGCCAGTTCCGCGGCGATGCGCCGGCCTTGATAACGCGCCATGGTCATGATCGACAGCATCGGATTCGCGCCGCACGAAGTCGGGAACGAGGATGAGTCGCAGATCACGAGATTGCGAATCTCGCGCGATTCACCGCGCGAATTCGTCGTCGTCCGCCGCTCGTCCTCGCCCATCTTCGTCGTCGCCTGCGCGTGCGCCGAGGTGAGTGTCGTACGGTGCGGCTCGAAGCGGAGATCGGAACAATACGCGGCCTCGGCGGCAGGCTGAATCGCGGCCGAGGCAGCGGTCCGACGCGTTCGCTCGACGGCAACAGCACGCTGCGCGCGCCGGCCGCGAACATCACCTCGACGGCGCGTTGCGCGGCGAAACGCAGCCGCACGCGATCGTTGTCGCTCAACTGGTAATGAATGCGCGGCTTGCCGTCGGCCTCGTTCCACTCCACGCGATTGTTGTCGTCCACTTCGTCGAGCAGCATGGCGCCGAATCCGATCAGGCGCGGCAACTCGCGAAGGACGTCGAAGTGCTCCAGCCCGATGCCAGGGATGACCACCGAGCCGTACACCGGCTGGCCAAACAGCGTTTCGAAGTAGATGCGGTGCGAGCTCGCGTATGCGTCGCTGTAGATCGTGCCGGGGATGCCGCGATAGTTTGAGATTTCGTGGTCCATGATCCCGATGACCGGCAGGCTCGGATGTGTGACAAGCCCGCGTCCGATTCGTTTGTGCGGATCGGGATGGTGCGAACGCTGGAGCAACGCCGGAGTGGCCACGGCTCCGGCCGCGACGATGATCAGCTTGGCCTCGATCTCGATGCGGCCGACGGGAACGCTGTTCGGATGCGAGCCAACGCGCGTTCGCCGCACGCGTCCGTTCACCGCCACGGCCGTCATCGCGCCGCGCTTTTTCTCGAACACGATGCGTTCGACGTCGCAGTGATGAATCAGCTGCACGCCGCGCGCGATCGCATCTTCCATGTACGTCACCAGCGTTCCCTGCTTCGCGCCGTACGAGCAGCCTTCGCCGCAGAAACCGGAGCGCACGCAGCCGCGCATGTTCAGCTCGAAGTGCCTGGATGGGATGCCGAGGGCCGTGCAGCCGCGCTCGAGAGCTCGGTTGTTGTCGTTGACCTCGTCATCATCGGCGCGATGGACGTTGATGCGCGTGCGGACCTCGTGCAGCGCGGATGGGATGTTCAGACCGGCCACGCCGTAGTCGTTCGCATGCTCGTCGAAGGAGAAACCGATCAGCCCGACGTCGCGCCGCCAACCGTTCCAGACCGATTCGATCGGATCGAAACAGAGCGCGTAGTTGACAGTCGTTCCGCCGCCGACGCACTCGCCGCCGCGCACGGCCATCGCTCCGTCGGCCGTGGTGCGCCGGCCATCCTCGGCGTACAGCACGCGCATGTCCCACTCGCGCTGATCGAACGACTCGCCGCCGAACCAGCCCCCTTTTTCGACGACGATGATCTTCTTCTTGGTCTGCTCGGCGAGCGTCGCCGCGAGCACGCCGCCGGCCGCGCCGGATCCGATGATGAGGACGTCGCACGCGAGCCGGGTCATGATCCGATGGCCGTCCGCGGAATCAGCGGGCCCGCGTAGCCGATGCTCGGCCAGGTAGCGTCTATCGACCAGGTGGTGATCATGACCAGGTTACGCAGCGATCCGAAGAACTCCCGTTTGACGATCGATGCGCTGTCGCGCCACAACCCGAGGTAGATGCGTTGCGCCTCGGTCGAGAGATCGCGGAAGCGGGCGTTCGGCTTGATGTTCGCTGCGAACGCGGCAAATGCAGCCTTGTCGGTTGCCGCGATTTCGGCGCCGATGCCGGCGCTGTGACCACCGCGCGCAGCGAGATCGCGCGCGATCGACTCCTCCTGCAGCAGCGGACCGGACATCAATGGGAAGAGGTTGATCTCGTCGAAGAAGGCGATCGTGCGCTGCAGTCCCGCGAACCTCGTCTCGTTCTCGATGGGAAACAGTTTCAGCAGCCGCTGCTCGACGTCATCGATCGTAATCGGCGGAAAGCCCGCGGCATCGAACGGCAGGACCGCGGCGATCACTCCGCGCAGGACCGGCCGATACGCACTCCACGACGGATCGACGATGAACGCCTCGGCCACACGCGAGCTGCCAACGACGGCGTTAGAACAGCGCACGAGCGTCGCCAGAAGAATCGGTGCGGACTGCAGGACGGCGCGCCGGCTGATTTGTGGCAAGGCGGGATGATACGTCGCGATCTGCGCGAGTGCGGGATGCGCGCGATTGGTTTTCGTTACGTCACCATTGCAAGGTTTTTGTCGGCGAAGGGGGACGGTTCACGCGGAGACGCGGAGAGGCGGAGGGGGAAGGGGTTCTTACGCGGCTTCGTCGACGATTTCAGAGTTCCCGTTCCCCTCCGCGTCTCCGCGTCTCCGCGTGAACCCGTTCCCTTTGACGTATCCGAAAGTGGCTTCCACGGTTGTTACTTCGTAATGCCCAACTTCTCTTCGAGCTCGTCGCGACGTCCGCGGCTCAGGCTCAGCTCCGTTCCGTTTTTCAGGCGGACGCCGTAGTCGCCGCCGGGGTGGCGGAGGAGGGTGTCGATGCGGTCGAGGCGGACGATAGCGGAGCGGTGGATGCGGAAAAAGATCGCCGGATCGAGGCGTTCTTCCAGCGTCTGCATCCGTTCGCGGATGGCAAAGACGCGATCGCCGACGTGCAGCTCCGCGTACGGACCGTCGGCGGTGATGTAGTCGACCTTCTCCACCGGCACCACGCGCACCTGGCCGCGGCTTTCGACCGAGATGCGTTCGAGGTAGTCGTGCTTCGGTGCAGTCGGTTCGGTGGGCGGTTGATGCAGCAGCGAGAGCAGACGCTGCGTCACTTCCTGCACTTCTTCGAGCTCGATCATCTTGCGCGCGCGCCGGAAGGCCTGCGCGAAGCGATCGTCGTCGAACGGTTTGACGAGGTAATCGACGGCGGCGCGGTCGAAGGCGTTGAGCGCAAACTTGTCGAAGGCGGTCACGAAGATCGTGGCCGGCATTTTCTCCGCGCCGATGTCGTCGACGACTTCGAGACCCGTGCGGCCAGGCATCTGCACGTCGAGGAAAACGAGATCGGGATTGAGCGTGCGGATGGCCTCGATCGCCTCCAGTCCGGTCGACGCCGTTCCGGCGATGAGCACGTTTGCTTCGTGAGCGAGCAGATCGGCGATCCGGTCGCGCGCCAGCGCTTCGTCGTCGGCGATGAGGACGCGGATCGGTTTGTCAGGCATGCATTGCTCGCGTTCGAAGATCGGCGGCAGTGTGATACGGAACGCGCAGCGTGGCCAGCACGCCGCCGCCGGCCGGAGAGGTGAGCGTGAGCGAGGCGGGATCGCCGTAGAGTTGATCGAGCCGGGCTTTCGTGTTGGTCAAGCCGACGCCTTCGCCGGTCGACGACAACCCCGGTCCGTTGTCCTGAACGGTGACGACGAGATCGTCGCCGTCGACCTTCGCATCGATGGTCACCTCGCCGCGGCCGGAGGCGCGGCTGGCACCGTGCTCCAGCGCGTTCTCCACGATCGGCTGGAGAATCAGATTCGGGACGAGCGCCTCCAGCGATCGATCGCCGGCGTTGACCGTCACCGTCAGCCGTCCCTGAAAACGGATCTCCATGATCTCGATGTAGCGCCGCAGAAACTCCAGTTCGTCGCGCAGCGGCACCTCATCCGCGCCACGCGCCTCGATCGTGTGGCGCAGCAGTTCGCTGAGTCGCGCGATCATCTTGCGCACGCCGGACGGATCGCGCTCGACGAGAGCGGAAATCGCGTGCAGCGTGTTGAAGAGAAAATGCGGATTGAGCTGCATCCGCAGGGCGTCGAGCCGAGCGGCCGCCAGTTGCGCCTGCAACTCCGACGCGCGCGCTTCGAGCACGGTCGCCTCGCGTTGCCGCGTCAGATCACGCAGGTAGAAGTTGCGCGCATAGCCGGCGATGAGCACTGCCAGATACACGATCAGTTGATTGACGAATCGCAGCCGGAAAATGGCGTCCCTCGGCGAGAACACTCGCGGACGCCGCGATGGAACGCCGGCCAGGATGGCGATCCGCGCAATGTCCATCACCAGATCGACGCCGATCGCGATCACGATTCCGATCAGCAGCAGCGCCGCGACCCGCGCCCAGTGCGACCGTTCGATCGGAAACCGTTGCGTCAGGAGGAAAACGATCGGTGTGATCACCGCCCAGAGCCACGACTCGATGTACTCGAGCGCGATCGGTCCCGCCGGAGAGCTGAGCTGGAATCCGAATCCTCGGGGATCGAGCGCGCGGTTCACCGCCGACAACGTGGCGATGAACGTCCAGAACGCGAAGATCAGCAGCAGCTCGCGGCTGCCGATGCGTGGGTAGGTTGGTCGTTCTGCGTTGCTCACGGCTGTGCTCGATGCAAGTTCCAGCCCGCGCTGGACGCGCTCGCGTGCGCTTCATGACACGGGAGTGCAGTTCATGGTTTTCGGGAAAGAGAGGGCGCCCGCGGATTGTCTCGTCGCACGTCCGCAGCAATCGAGCCGCGGCAACGAGCCAAAGGAAACCAAAGGAACCCCAATGACGAAAAAGACGATTTCAGCAGCAGTGGCAGCTCTCGCTCTCGGCGCAACGCTGGCCTTCGCCGGCATGCACGACGGCAAAGAAGGGAAGGGTGGCTGGGAAGGCCATCGCGGCGGCTTCAGCGAGATGTACGCGCAGAAGCTGAACCTCACCGATGCCCAGAAGACGCAGATCGCGGATCTCGACAAGAACTTCCGCGAGACCAACAAGGCGCTCTTCGAAGCGTCACATCAAACCCGCGAGCAGTTCAAGGCCGCGAAAACCGCGAATGACACGGCGAAGCTCGATGCTCTCCGTCCGACGATGGATTCGCAGCGCGCGCAGATGAAGCAGCTTCGCGATGCACAGGACGCCAAGATCAAATCGATCCTGACGCCCGAGCAGCGCGCGCAGTTCGACACGCTGAAGGCCGAGCGCGAAGCGCATCGGTCTCAGTACAAGCAGCAGCAGTAAGCTTTTTTCACTGCTGCGCGGTACCCACTCCCCGTTCGCAAGAGCGGGGAGTTTTTTATCTGTGTCCCATCTTCGTAATCTGCGGATCGTGACGCCCCCGTGCACTTCATGCCGTCCACGTGCAACTCATTGAAAACGCGAAACATGCACCGGTAGACGTCCGTTACTACCGGCATCATGAGACAGAAAAAATCAGTCATCGCAATCGGACTCGTTCTCATCCTTTCGGTCATCGGCGTGCTCGTACATCGCCTGGCGTTCGCAAAGGAGACGACGGCGTATCGTTTCGCCACGATCGAGCGCGGCAACCTTCAATCGACCGTTTCCGCGACCGGAACGCTGAACGCCGTCACCACCGTCAGCGTCGGCACGCAGGTCTCCGGACAGGTCTCGGAGTTGCTGGTCGACTTCAACGATCACGTCAAGAAGGGCCAGCTCCTGGCGCGTATCGATCCGACGCTTGCCCTTCAGGCGGTGACCGACGCGCAGGCCAACCTCGAAAAGGCGCAGGCGCAGGCGCTGCAAGCCTCGCGCGACTACGCCCGCAACCGCGAGCTGACCAACGACGGACTCGTGGCCCGCAGCGCGTTCGAAGTCTCGCAGTCCGGAGCCACGGTCGCGGACGCCGGCGTGAAGTCGGCGCGCGTCGCACTCGACCGGGCGCGCCAGAACCTTTCGTACACCAGCATCTATGCACCCATCGACGGCGTCGTCGTCGAGCGCAACGTGCAGCAGGGGCAGACCGTCGCGGCCAGCCTCTCCGCACCGCAGCTCTTCCTCATCGCCAACGACCTCTCGCAGATGCAGATCCTCGCGCAGGTCGGCGAGAGCGACATCGCCCAGATCAAAGAAGGACAGCCGGTCTCATTCACGGTTCAGGCGCTGACGGGCCAGACATTCAAAGGCAGCGTCAAGCAGGTTCGTTTGCAGTCGACGACTACTGACAACGTCGTCAACTACACGGTCGTCGTCTCCGTGCCGAATACGGATGGCAAGCTCCTTCCCGGCATGACCGCGCGCGTGCAGTTCCTGACCAAGGAGGCCGACAACGTCCTGAAAGTCTCGAACGCGGCACTTCGCTACAAACCGACCGATGCAGAAGTCGCAGCTCTGAAAGCTGCACATCCTGCAACGTCGACTTCAACGGCTTCGACGACGTCGACCACCACGACCTCGGCGCGTTCCGGCCGCAGCGGCGGAACCCGCACTGGCGGCAGCAGCTTCGGCACTCTTTACTACCTCGACGCCAACGGCAAGCTGGCCGTGGCGCGCGTCAAGACAGGGCTCAACGACGGCAGCACGACGGAGATCACTGGCAAGACGATCAAGGAAGGGATGAAGGTCATCGCAGGAACGATCAGCCCGACCGCGACGACGACCGCACAAACCAGCACCGCACCGGCCAGCCCGTTCCAGGGTGGACAGCAGCAGGGCGGCGGACAGCGCGGCGGCGGCGGAAGGGGAGGCTTCTAATGAACGTCATCGAAACCACCCAACTCGTCAAGACCTACACCACCGGCAGCACCGAGGTTCACGCTCTCAAAGGGATCGACCTCGCCGTTGAGAAAGGTGAATTCATCGCCATCATGGGCACCTCCGGTTCGGGCAAATCGACGCTGATGAATCTTCTCGGATGCCTCGACACGCCTACCTCCGGCTCGTACCTCATCGACGGCGTCCGCGTCGACGGCATGGACCGCAACGCCCTCGCCGCGCTGCGCAACGAGAAGATCGGCTTCGTCTTCCAGGGCTTCAATCTTCTGCCGCGCACCAGCGCGCTGGAGAACGTCGAGCTGCCGATGCTGTACGACCGAAGCGGCAGGAAGCGCGACACGCAAGCTCTGGCCACGGCCGCACTGCAGCGCGTCGGACTCGGCGAACGTCTCGATCACCAGCCGAGCGAATTGTCCGGCGGTCAGCAGCAGCGCGTCGCGATTGCACGCGCGCTGGTCACCGAGCCGGCCATCATCCTCGCCGACGAGCCGACCGGAAACCTCGACACGCAGACGTCGATGGAAGTCATGGCGCTGTTTCAGGAGCTCAACGAACAAGGCATCACCATCGTCCTCGTGACGCACGAGCCCGACATCGCTGTCTACGCGAAACGGATCGTGGAAGTCCGCGATGGACGCATCCGCCGCGACGAGCCGGTGAAATCGCGCCGCTCCGCCGCGTATGACCTCGAACATCTCGAGGAAAGGGAGGTCGCATGAAATCCAAGACACTCGTGAAGCTGGCCACGCAGAGCATCCTGAAAAACAAGATGCGCGCCGCGCTGACCATGCTCGGCATCATCATCGGTGTGGCCGCGGTGGTCGTGATGGTGGCCGTTGGCTACGGCGCCCGCACGCGCATCCGCGCCCAGATCAACAACCTCGGCACGAACATGATCGTGATCACTCCCGGCGCCGCGCAGGCTGCTGGCGTCAGTCAGGGCGCGCAGGCCTTTCCGAATCTCAGCCTGAAGGACGTCGACAAGATCCGCGCCGAAGCGCAGACCGTTTCCGCGATCTCGCCGGTGATCGTCAGCCGGACCGCCGTCATCGGTCCGTCCGGCAACTGGCGGACGCAGATCAACGGCGTCGATACCGACTTCCAAACGATCCGCGACTGGCAGACGTCCTCCGGCGATTTCTTCACCGCCGACGACGTCCGTTCCATCCACAAAGTCGTTCTGCTCGGGAACACGGTTGCGCAGAATCTTTTCCCCGGACAGGACCCGGTCGGTTCCGAAATCCAGATCCGCAACTCGGTTTACAAAGTCGTGGGCGTGCTCGCGGCGAAAGGCCAGACCGCCAGCGGCAGCGACTCCGACGACGTCGTGCTGATGCCGTACACCACCGCCTCGGCCACGCTCTCCGGCCGCGCCTTCATCCCGCAGATTCTGGCCAGCACCGCCAACGAGCAGGACATCCCCGCGGCGCAGGAAGAGATCCGTACGCTCCTCCGCGAGTCGCACAAAGTGACCGACGGCAACGACGACTTCACCGTGAAGAACCAGGCCGACCTCGCCTCGGCCGCGGAAAGCTCGACGCAGGTGATGACGCTCCTGCTCGCCGCGATCGCCTCGATCTCGCTCCTCGTCGGCGGCATCGGCATCATGAACATCATGCTCGTCTCCGTGACCGAGCGGACGCGCGAGATCGGTATCCGCATGGCCATCGGCGCCCGCGGTTCCGACGTCCTCACGCAATTCCTAGTCGAGAGCATCGTCATGGGCATTCTCGGCGGCATCGTCGGACTGCTGATCGGCTACACCGGCGCCAAAGTCCTCGGCCACTTCACCGGCTGGGAAACGGTGATTTCCCCAATCATCATGATCATCGCCGTCGGCTTCTCCGGCGCTGTCGGAGTCTTCTTCGGCTACTACCCCGCGAGGAAGGCAGCGGCGCTGAATCCGATCCAGGCGCTGCGGTATGAGTGATCCGAAACGCCAGCTTCGCCGGCGGAGTTCCGCACGCACTCCTAGGCATGAACCTGCACGGTGGAGATCGACCGCTCTTGGGCGTTGAGCCAGAAGTTGGCAGTCGTTCTGAACGTTGCGCCAAGCTTTAGCGCCATTCCCGCCTTCTCCCTCGACGACGCATTCGCGCGTCCGAGACCCATTTCATCGCGCGCGAACGGTCGTCGGGGAGGAGGCTGGTGCTTCAGACACTAGTGCGTGACGTTTGTGGCGGATAACGACTGCTCCACAGCCGTTCGCAAGCTCGCGATCTCATTCCGCAGCGCGGCGATCTCGGTGTTCGTGGCTCGTCCCTCGGGGATGAGGAACCACGCCGCGAGCGCCGCCGAAAAGGTCCCGAATAGCCCGACGCCGGCGAGCATCAGCAACGTCGCAACCACGCGGCCCTCGGTAGTAACAGGATAGCGGTCGCCATAACCGACTGTCGTAATCGTGGCCACCGCCCACCAGATTGCATCCTCGGCAGTGTGAATGTTCGAATCCGGCTGCACTTCGAAATGCAGGATCGCGGTGCTGGAGAAGATGACCAGCATCAACGCCAGCAATGCAGCCGCCGCGACGGTCGATTGCGCCCGCTTCCGCAGGACGGCTTCGCCGAGGAGGCGTGTTGCGCGAAGACCGCGAAGCACGCGGCCGATGCGTGCAATTCGCGCCAGCCGTCCCCATCGCGCGATATGCAGCGTTGGAATCGAAGAGAGGATGTCGAGCCAGCCCCACGTCGCCAGGTATCGCCCGCGTTTTGGTGCCTTCCAGACGGCCACGATGAAGTCGACACCGAAGGCCATGCAGATCGCGAAGTCAGCGTAGTCGAGTACCAACTCGATCTGCGGATCATGTCGAAACGCGTTCTGAACCACGATCCCAACGAGCGCCAGCACGCACAACACCAGCATGAACAGGTGATAGACGGGCGCAATGTGAACGTGATGTTTCTCGAACGACATCCCGACTTTCAGACACCTTCCGAGCAGAAAGGTGTCGGAACCGCCGCCCGTTCGCCGACTCGGACACGCCCTTTGCACACCATCCCTCCATGATCAGGAAACTGAAATCGGGCGAATACCGGCTGTACTCGCGGAAGAAGAATCCCGCCACCGGCAAGCGCCGCAACCTCGGCACGTTCAAGACGCGCGATGCGGCGCAGGCGCATGAGCGGGCTGTCCAGTTCTTTAAGCGCCACTAGGAGAACGCGATGCCGGAGAAGGAAACGCTCGATCGGGCCAAAGAGGACAAGCGCGAAGGGAAGGCGCCGTCGACGCAGGCGGGCGAGTTCGTGCGCGAGGAGATCGATCACATTCGCGAAGGGAAGCATGGCGCGCGGTCGACGAAGCAGGCCATCGCCATCGGACTCTCGAAAGCGCGCCGCGCCGGCGTCGATCTCAAGCCGCCCGCGAAAGGGAAGGCCAGCGCGAAGACGCGGCACAGCGCGGCGCTGGCGCTGAAGGAAGGGAAAGAGAAGCGCAAGCCGTCCGCGAAGCGCTCGCGCGCGGCGGAGACCGCGCTCAAGCGCGAAGGGCGTAAGGCCGCGTCGAAGAAAGCTCTGTCGCGTCAGGCGCGGACGGCGGCGAAGAAGCGCAGCGCCTCGTCGCGGTCGGCCGCGGCGAAAAAAGCCGCGCGCACGCGCGCTCGCGTGAAAAAGTAACTCTCTTTCTCCGCGTCCCCGCGC
>JBAVBF010000744.1:0-2326 GCA_049586115.1 Thermoanaerobaculia bacterium
AGTTCAAGGTGCAGACAGCGGGTTTTGATGCGGGATATGGACGGGGCGCGGGAGCGAATGTCGACTTCATCAGCAAGACAGGAGGCAACCGCTTTCATGGAACGGTGTGGGAGTTTCTGCGCAACGATGCGCTGAATGCGAATGATTTTTTCGCGAAGCGCAATGGGCAGGCGAGGCCGGGGTTGAAGCAGAACCAGTTTGGTGGATCGATCGGCGGGCCGATTCGCAAAGATAAGCTGTTCTTCTTTGGGGGCTACCAAGGGACGACCCAACGAAATGGAGGGTCGAACCTTTCGCTGGTGACGGCGATTCTGCCGCAGCTTTCCAATGATCGCTCTGCACGGACGCTAGGGGCGCAGTTCTGTCCAGCAAACCATGTCGACAATGCGGGGTATCTTACGATTGCGGGCGGGAACCAGATTGCGTGCGACGGGTCGAACATTAATCCGGCCGCGCTGGGGTTACTGAACTTTAAGTTTGCGAATGGGCAGTATGCAATTCCAAGTCCGCAGACGCTTTTGCCGAGTGCGCCGGACCAACTTCCGGTGGGTGAGTCGACGTTCTCAATTCCGGCGAAGTATCGCGAGGACCAGTACACGGGAAATATTGATGCAATACTCAGTGCGAAGAATCAGGTTTCGTCGCGGGTCTTTTATTCGCGAGCGAAGACGGATGAGCCGTTTTCACCATTTGGCGCGAATGTGCCTGGATGGGGGACGAATGAGCTGGATCAGAACACGATGTTTGTGTTGTCGGACACGCATGTGTTCAATCCCGCGCTGGTGAATGTAGCTCGCGTGGGTTATATGCGATTTGATGGGTTTGCTGTGATTGCGCAGCCGATTAATGCGGCGGACGTGGGCATGGCGACCCCCTCGGGGCTGCCGCAGACACCGGGATTGGCGATCAATGGGTTGTTTACGATCGGTACTGCGGGACAACCGTTTTATTGGCAGAACACGAATACCTATGTCATCCAAGACACGGTTTCGGTTACGCGCGGAGGTCACAATCTTCGGTTTGGTGCGGAGGCCAAGCGTCATTTTGTCGATGTGAACGTTCCGTATGTGAGCGATGGATTTTTGTTTCTGCTGAGCATGCCTGATTTTTTGCTAGGGCAGAGCGCGGCGCAGAATGGAAGCAGTATCAGCAACGTGTACTCGTCAACGGGCTCGTCGGGGATCTTCCGCAAGGCGGAACGGTACAACGATCTTGCAGGGTTTGTGCAGGACGACTTCAGATTGCGCCCGTGGCTGACGATCAATGCAGGGTTGCGGTACGAGATTTTCGGTGCACCGTCGGATACGTTGGGTCGGCTGCCGACGTTCGATCCTACGATTGCTTCGCCGATAGCGCCCCCGACGGGCACGTTGAGCGGGTTTGTCCTGCCCGGGAACTACACCGGACCGCTGCCGAACGGCGTCGTGAAGTCATCACATGATGGGTTGTGGCCAACGCGATACGCGGATATTTCGCCGCGGGTTGGATTTGCAGCGCGGTTGCCTGGGAGCAGGCTCGCTGTGCTGCGTGGCGGCTACGGAATCTACTACAACCGCATGTCGGGCGACCTCGCAGAACAGACAGTGGGACAGCCACCGTTCTCTTTCAAGCAGTCGTTGCAGGCGGCACAGAATGCCGGCGCGACGTTGCAGAATCCGTACAGTCCGGCACTTCCGGGGAACTCGGCATTTCCCCTATTTATTCCGCGAGTGCCCGGCGGGGGATTGTCGCTGGCAGCGATCTCTCCACACCTGGAGGACCCGTATGTCCAGCAATACAACCTGAACTTACAGTATGAGTTCACGCGCGATCTGCTGATGGAGCTGGGCTATTCCGGCGCGAAGTCGACGCGCATTCCGGGGTGCTACCAGTTCAACCAGGCACTGCTGGCCAGCCCACAGAGTCCTGTCAACGGCGAGACGACAAACACTGTGGAGAACGTCGTGCAGCGGCTTCCGTTCCAGGGAATTGCATCGGGATCATACACATGCCAGACGGGTTTTACTTCGAACTACAACGCTCTCCAGACGAGCCTGACGAAGCGGCTCTCGCATGGGCTGCAGTTTCTCGGTAGCTATACATGGTCGAAGAACCTTGACTCGTTGAGCGGATCGGGAGGTTTGTCGAACTTTGAACTTGGGTTCATTACGAATGATCAGACGAATGCGCGCCAGGCGCGAGGGTTGAATGATTTCGATCGAGCACAGCGGTTTGTGCTGAGCCTGGTCTATACGACACCGACGTTTGCCAGCGCCTCACGGCCTGTGCGCATGGCTGTGGGCAACTGGATGATCTCGACTGTGGCAACTGCGCAGTCGGGCTCGCC
>JBAVBF010000745.1:0-1647 GCA_049586115.1 Thermoanaerobaculia bacterium
GGGGTAGTACTCCTTCATCTTCAGGTAGTCGTTGCCGGTTTCTTCGCGGAGGATGTCGTTGACTTCCCATCCTTCCAGCGTCTCCCGCTCGAGGAGTTTGCGGGCGATGCGGTCGAGGGACGACTTATGCGTGGTGATGATTTCCTTAGCCTGGTTGTAGGCCTTGTCGAGGATGCGCTTGACCTCGCGGTCGATCTCGACCGCTGTTGCTTCGGAGAAATCCTGATGTTGCGCGAACTCGCGTCCGAGGAAGATCGCTTCTTCCTTTTTGCCGAAAGTCACGGGACCGAGCTCGGACATGCCCCATTCGCAGACCATGCGCCGGGCCATCCCCGACGCGCGTTCGATGTCGTTGCCGGCGCCGGTGGTGATCTCGTTGACGAAGATCTCCTCGGCCAGGCGGCCGCCCATGAGCACGGCCAGCATCGCCTCGAGGTAACGCTTCGAATATGAGTACTTGTCCTCGGTCGGGAGCTGCTGCGTCAGGCCGAGGGCGCGGCCGCGCGGAATGATCGTGACCTTGTGGAGCGGATCGGCGGCGGGAAGCACGGCCGCCACGATCGTGTGGCCGGACTCGTGATACGCCGTGTTGCGCTTCTCGCGGTCGCTCATCACCATCGACTTGCGCTCGACGCCCATGAGCACCTTGTCCTTGGCGAACTCGAAGTCGACCATCTGCACTTTCTTTTTGTCGTAGCGCGCGGCGTTGAGCGCAGCCTCGTTGACGAGGTTGGCCAGATCGGCGCCGCTGAAGCCGGGTGAACCTCGCGCGATAACCACCGGATCGACATCCTCGGACAGCGGAATCGTGCGCGTATGAACGCGCAGGATGCCTTCGCGGCCTTTGAGGTCGGGCAGATCGACGACGACGCGGCGGTCGAAACGGCCGGGACGGAGCAGGGCAGGATCGAGGACGTCCGGCCGGTTCGTGGCGGCGACGAGGATGACGCCGTCGTTCGATTCGAAACCGTCCATTTCGACGAGCAGCTGGTTCAGCGTCTGTTCGCGCTCGTCGTGTCCGCCGCCGAGGCCGGCGCCGCGGTGGCGTCCGACCGCGTCGATTTCATCGATGAAGATGATGCACGGCGCATTTTTCTTGCCCTGTTCGAAGAGGTCGCGGACGCGCGAGGCGCCGACGCCGACGAACATCTCTACGAAGTCGGAGCCGGAGATGGAAAAGAACGGCGCGTTCGCTTCGCCGGCGATGGCGCGCGCCAGCAGGGTCTTGCCGGTTCCCGGCGGTCCCATCAGCAGCACGCCTTTCGGAATCTTGCCGCCGAGCTTCGTGAACTTCTGCGGCTCTTTGAGGAACTCAATGATCTCGTGCAGCTCGATCTTGGCCTCATCGACGCCGGCCACGTCCTTGAACGTAACCTTCTTGGCGTTGCCCGAGAGGAGCTTCGCCTTCGATTTGCCGAAGGAGAGCGCCTTGTTGCCGCCGGCCTGCATCTGGCGCATGAAGAAAATCCAGAGGCCGACCAGGAAGAGGATCGGCGCCCAGGTGATGAGGGCCGTGATGAACGGCGCGTCGGCGGCGTGCTCGACCTCCATCTTCACGCCCTTCGCGCGAAGCTGGTCGATCATGGCCGGATACGACGTCAGCGCCGTGGTGTGAAATTCTTTCTTGCCGCCGGGGTAGGTGTTCTT
>JBAVBF010000746.1:0-6147 GCA_049586115.1 Thermoanaerobaculia bacterium
ACCCGGGCCGTCGCGGCGCGGCGGACGCGCTGCGGCGGCGGCCAACTCCTCTTCGGTCGGAGGCGGAAGGAGCGGCTTGCGAGACAGGCGGATCTTGCCGCTGTCCGGCTCGATGCCGACGACCTGCACTTCGACTTCATCGCCGATTTGCATGACGTCCGTCACCTGACCGACGCGGCCGTGAGCCATTTCCGAGATGTGCAGCAGGCCGTCCTGGCCGGGCATGATCTCGACGAACGCTCCGTACGGCTCGATGCGCTTGACCGTGCCTTTGTAATTCGTCCCGATCTCCGCGGAAGCCGTAAGCCCCTTGATGATCTCGATGGCGCGGTTGGCCGAGGTCACATCGTTCGAGGCGATGGTGACTTTGCCGTCGTCCGCGACATCGATCTTCGTGCCGGTTTCTTCGACGATCCAGCGAATCGTCTTGCCGCCGGAGCCGATCACGTCGCGGATGCGGTCCTTCGGAACCTGGATCGTGTAGAGGCGCGGCGCGTACTCGGAAAGTTCGGCGCTATGCGTCGAGATGGCCGCATCCATCTTGTCGAGGATGTGAATGCGTCCTTCCTTCGCCTGCGCCAGCGCGCGGGTCATGATCTCGCGCGGCAGACCGGCCACCTTGATGTCCATCTGCAGCGCGGTGATGCCCTTGCGCGTGCCCGCGACTTTGAAGTCCATGTCGCCTTCGTGGTCTTCCATGCCGGCGATGTCGGAGAGGATCGCCACTTCGCCGGCGTGTTCGCCGGTCACGAGTCCCATCGCAACGCCGGCGACGGCGGAACGAAGCGGAACGCCAGCCTGCATCATCGCCAGCGAACCGCCGCAGACCGACGCCATCGACGACGAGCCGTTCGACTCGAGAATGTCGCTGACGATGCGGATCGTGTACGCGAACTCTTCCTGCGGCGGCAGCATCGGCGCGAGCGCGCGGCGGGCGAGGTTGCCGTGGCCGATCTCGCGGCGGGCCGGACCGCGCATGAATTTCACTTCACCGACCGAGAAGGGCGGGAAGTTGTAGTGGAGCATGAAGCGCTGGAAGGTCTCGCCTTCGAAGTCTTCGATCTTCTGCGCTTCCTGCGGCGTGCCGAGGGTAACGGTGACGAGCGCCTGCGTCTCGCCGCGGGTGAAGATGGCCGAGCCGTGCGTACGCGGGAGCACATTCGTGTCGATCGTGATCGGACGGATTTCGGTGAACGAGCGGCCGTCGACGCGCTTGTTTTCCTTGAGCATGAGGTTGCGGAAGATCTGCACTTCCATCTCGCCCCAAGCCGCATGCGTGGCTGCGAGGCGTTCGGTCTCCTCGGCTGGAACAGCACTGATGATCTGCGTCTTCAGAGCCTTGAGCGCGTGCGAGCGCTCGTGCTTGCCCTTGGTCTGCATCGCTTCTTTGAGCGTCGCGCCGTGCTGCGACATCAGCTCGGTCACCAGCTCTTCGGTGAACTTCGGAGTGAAGGTGACTTCGAGCTTCGGCTTGCCGGCTTCCGCGCGCAGTTCGAGTTGCAGGGCGCAGAGGCGGCGGATTTCGTTGTGCGCCGCTTCGAACGCGTCGAGGACGACGGTCTCGTCGACTTCGCGCGCGCCCGCTTCGACCATGACGATCGCGTCCGGCGTTCCGGCCACGACGAGGTCGAGGTCGGAGAGGTCGCGCTGCGCGTTGGTCGGATTGACGACGATCTGGCCGTCGATGTAGCCGATGCGCACGGCGGAGATGGGATTCGGGAAGGGGATTTCGGAAATCACCAGCGCCGTCGATGCGGCGTTGATGGCGAGGATGTCGGGATCGTTTTCACCGTCGGCGGAAAGCACGAGGCCGATGATCTGCGTCTCCTGGCGATAACCCTTCGTGAACGACGGGCGCAGGGGACGGTCGATGAGACGGCAGGTGAGGATTTCTTTTTCGGTCGGACGCCCTTCACGTTTGAAGAAGCCGCCCGGGATGCGGCCGCCGGCGTAGGTGTATTCCTTGTAGTCGACCGTGAGCGGCATGAAGTCGCCGAGGACGACTCCGTCTTTGTAGCAGGCCGTGGCGAGGACGACCGTGTCACCGTAACGGATGACGCAGGCGCCGTTGGCCTGGCGCGCGACCGCACCGGTTTCGATCGAGAGCGTGCGCCCACCGATCTGCAATTCCTTCTTGTACATTTGATTCCTTTGTGCCCGAGGCCACTCATCACCTCGAAGCAGTAGATTTGTCCGCTGGTGGCCGGATGATGGGA
Source organism: Thermoanaerobaculia bacterium (assembly GCA_049586115.1). Classification (GTDB taxonomy): domain Bacteria; phylum Acidobacteriota; class Thermoanaerobaculia; order Gp7-AA8; family Gp7-AA8; genus JADGNZ01. Next base: position 2,217 of record JBAVBF010000746.1, read on the forward strand.
TCCGGCCGGAAGGAGTAGCGCGTGCGAGCCACGCGCCAGAAAAACCTCGGGCGCACTCGCGTGCGCCCGTTTGCTGCGGGCGCTGTTGCGCGCCCCGATCTGGTTACTTGCGGATGCCGAGTTTGTCGATGATGGTGCGGTAGCGGTCCATGTCCTGCTTCTTCAGGTAGTCGAGCAGGCGGCGGCGGCGGCCGACGAGCTTGAGCAGACCGCGGCGGCTGTGATGATCCTTCGCATGGGTCTTGAAATGCTCGGTCAGATAGGTAATTCGGTTCGAGAGGAGCGCAATCTGCACCTCTGGCGACCCGGTATCGACGTCATGGACGCGATACGAGGAAATGAGCTCTGTTTTCTGCTCTTTGGTGGTCGGCAAAATCATGTCTCCTTAAGACGTAACCCTTGTAAATGCAATCATCCGCTTTGAAACGCGACACGGTAACAGCGCCGGATGGCAAAATCAATCCCGCGGGGACGCAGCTACCGCGGTCCGGTGAAGAACCCTCCGAGGTGAAGAAGAATTGCATCGACCTGTCATCCTGAGCCGCCGGAGGCGTAGCCGGAGGACGGTCGAAGGACCCCAAACCTGTGCCCCCCCCCCGAAGCCGGCAGTTTTGCGATGCGAGCACGAAGGGGGTCCTTCGACTTAAAGGGGAACGGTTTCATGCGGAGTGCGCCGAGAGGCGGAGAAAAGCTGCGTGCTCCGCCTCTCCCGTGCTCCGCGTGAAACCGTCCCCGTGAATGCTCGTACCAACCCTCCATGCGCACGCTGACCACGCTCGCCCTCCTCCTGACCGCCGCCACCGCCTCGGCCGATATCTTCGGCGACTGCTCCTTCACCGAGAAACGCAACGTCGCTGCTCCGGCGGCGGGCGTGAGCCGCGTCGTCATCATCGGACGGGCGGGATATCTCCACATCAACGGCCGCCGCGGGGCGGGCGAGGTTCGCGCCAGCGGTACTGCGTGCGCATCGAGCCGCGACCTCCTCGCCGATACGAAACTCACGTTGTCGCGCAGCGGCTCCGAGATGCGCATCGAAGCGGAGACGCCGGACAACAGCGGCATCTTCAGCAGCGCCAAGCTTGATTTCGAAGTCACTGTCCCCGACAACATCGCGCTGCGCGTCGAAGACGGCTCCGGCGATCTCACCATCGACACCGTCGCAAGCGTTGACCTCACCGACGGCAGCGGCGATATCGACATTCGCAACGTCCTCGGTGACGTCTCCGTGCGCGACGGTTCGGGCGACATGAAGCTCGACAACGTTTCCGGCAACGTTCACGTCAGCGACGGCTCGGGAGACATCGACGTCAACGGCGCCGGCAGCGTCGAGATCGCGAACGACGGCAGCGGCGGCGTGGACATCCGCAACGTCAAGCACGACGTGCACATCGGCAACAAAGGTTCGGGCAGCGTCGAAGTCTCCGACGTCGGCGGCGACTTCCGCGTCGGCAACAAAGGCGGCGGCTCCATCGACTGGACGCGCGTGGCCGGTCACGTGGATGTGCCGGAGCGCTTTCGAAAGTAGGCGCGCGCACCGTGCTATCGTCTACGTTCCTCATGCGGGGTTAGCTCAGCGGTAGAGCGTCTGCTTTACACGCAGAGGGTCGCTGGTTCGAACCCGGCACCCCGCACCACGGCCCCTCGGAAATGAGTCCCCTCTTCAAGCGCCGCAAGCGCGTTCTTCTGCTGGACGACGATCCGTCCATGCAGCGCCTCGTCGCGCGTCTCCTCGGCAATGAAGGGTTCCGCGTCGACGTGTTTCTCACCGGCAGCCAGGCCATCACCGCGCTGGGGCAAGCCACATATGACGTCCTCCTGCTCGACCTGATGATGCCGCACGAAGGCGGGATGACCGTGATCCGCCACCTGCGCGGAAAGAATCCGCTGATGTTGAAGCGCTCCATTCTTCTCACGGCATCGCCCGACTCCCTCATCGAGGCGCTCTCCGGCGAAGTCAGCACCGTCGTTCAGAAACCATTCGAGCCGAAACAGCTCATCGACGCCGTCCGGCGCATGAGCGAGTCATGAGCGGCACCTTCACGATCCTCGACGGTCACTACGCCATCGTCCGTCTGCATGCCGATGACGCCATTCCGCACTGGGCGCGCGGCGCGTTTCTTTCGGTGACCCGCACCAGCGACGAGCTGTCGATCGTCTGCGAGGAAGGCAGCGTGCCGGACGTCATCGCCGATCGCGGATGGCGCTGTCTCAAACTCGCAGGCCCGATGCCGCTCGATCAGACCGGCGTCGCCGCCGCCTTCACGCGCGTGCTCGCGGACGCAGGCGTGGCGCTCTTCGTCATCTCCACTTACGACACCGACTACGTCCTCGTCCGCAACGCCGCGCTCGATGGCGCATCCGCGGCGTTGCGCGCGTCGGGCTACGTCGTGTGCTGATCGTCTTCCGGCACGAACTCCAGACACGCGCGAATCATCCCTGCGACCTCGGCGATTTTCAGCGGACGGCGGATGATGATCTGCACCAGTTCCGTGTCGATGGCGTCTTTGGACGAGCGAACGTCGGCCGTGATCATCGCCATCGGTCGGCGGTCAGGGGACATGGAGCGGATGCAGTCGAGGATGCCCTCCACGCCTGGCATCTCCAGATGCAGCAGCATCAGCGCGTAGCGGCGCTGGCCGAGTTGCGCGAGGGCGTCGCGCGCCGACACGGCGGCGTCGCAGAACACATCACGGTCGAGCAGCGCCCTGGAAAGTAAAGCGCGGACTTGCTCGTCGGCGTCCACCAGCAGGACGCGCGAGTTGTGGGTCATCGATCGTCGTTACCCCTTGCCGACACCCACACGGTTACAAATAACCTGCCACGAACGCAGCGCGCGGCGGCGCATCCGCTACAATCCGCGCCCCATGGATCAAACGCTCGCCGTCGCCGCGCCGAGTTCGACGCGCGAGCGCTTCGAACTCCATCGCGCCCTCGCCGCTCCGGCCAGCACCTTCGCCGAGGATGTGCGCCGAGGACTCAGCGCGACGCCGAAGTTTCTGCTGCCTCAGTACTTTTACGACGCACTAGGATCCGCGCTTTTTTCGGCGATCTGCGAGCTGCCGGAGTACTACGTCACGCGCGCCGAGGATGAGATTCTGCGGACGAAGGCGGCGGAGATTGCGGCCGCGTTCGGAGCAAACGTCCGCATCGCCGAGCTTGGCAGCGGCAGCGCGCGCAAAACGCGGCATCTCATCGACGCCGTCCTCGATCGCCAACCGGCGCTCGACTTTTTTCCGGTCGACGTCGATGCTGGAATCCTCGCTTCCAGCAGCCGCGAGCTGTTGAATGCCTATCCGCATCTCTCCATCACCGCCATCTGCGGCGATTTCCGCGACCCGGCCTCGCTGCTGCGCCCATACCTGCCGCGCTCGGACGCGCGCACGGTCGTCCTCTTCCTCGGCTCCAGCATCGGCAACCTCGATCCTGCCACCGCCGGCGCGATGCTCGCCAACCTCCGCACCGCGCTCGCTCCCGGCGACGCCCTCTTCCTCGGCGCGGACCTTCGCAAATCGCCGTCGATCCTCGAGCCCGCGTATGACGACGCGCTCGGCGTCACGGCGGCGTTCAATCGCAACGTTCTCGTCCGCATCAACCGCGAGCTCGGCGGAACGTTCGACCTTGAAACCTTCGCCCACCGCGCCTTCTACAACGCGTCCGAGGGACGCATCGAGATGCATCTCGTCAGCAAAATCGCGCAGCGCGTGCTCATCGACGGATACGAGATCGCGTTCGACGAAGGCGAATCAATCCACACCGAGAACTCGCACAAGTACGACGACGCCACCCTCGCCACGCTGGCCGCCGCCGGCAACTTCCGCATCGAACGCCGCTGGACCGACAGCAACGGCTACTTCGCCGATCTGCTGCTGGTCGCGGAGTGACGTGCCATCCCTGTCATCCTGAGCCGCCGAAGGACGGTCGAAGGACCCCC
>JBAVBF010000747.1:0-4321 GCA_049586115.1 Thermoanaerobaculia bacterium
GCACGCCACCCTTGCCGGAGGATTCATGACCCTTCCACCTTGCTACACGCCGCCGGACGATGACGATCAACCGGACGATCCATCGCGGCGCTCATTCGTTCTCGGATCCGCGGCTGCGGCCGCTGCCATCGTCGTCAGTCCGATGCTCGGAAGTCCCGCGGACGCCGCCGCGCCCGCGCCGAAAGCCGATCCGAATGCCATTCCGGTCGCGCTCACCGTCAACGGCACACGTCACGAACTGCGGCTCGATCCACGCACGACGCTGCTCGACGCGTTACGCGAGCATCTCGATCTGACCGGCACCAAGAAGGGGTGCGATCAAGGTGCGTGCGGCGCCTGCACAGTGTTGATCGACGGCCGCCGCTACAACTCCTGCCTCACGCTCGCCGTGATGCACGGCGGCCAAAAGATCACCACCATCGAAGGGCTGGCCGCGGACGGCCGGCTGCATCCCGTGCAGGCCGCGTTCATCCGCAACGACGGATTCCAGTGCGGTTACTGCACGCCCGGCCAGATCTGTTCCGCCGTCGCGCTGCTCAAGGAAGGGCACGCCGGAAGCGACGACGAAATCCGAGAATGGATGAGCGGCAACATCTGTCGCTGCGGCGCCTACGGCGGCATCGTCGAAGCGGTGAAGGAAGCGGCGAAGAACGGAGGCGCGAATGCACCCGTTTGAATACTCGCGTGTCGCCGATGCGTCGCACGCGCTGACCTCGGGTGCGAAGCCGCAAACGAAGTTCGTCGCAGGCGGCACGAATCTTATCGACCTCATGAAGTGCGAGGTTGAGCGCCCCGCGCGGCTGGTCGACATCAATGCATTGCCGTTGGCGACGATCGAAGCGGTGAAAGGCGGCATCCGTATCGGCGCGCTGGCGCGGATGAGCGACGTCGCCGCGAACGCGCTCGTTCGCCAGCACGCGCCCGCGATTTCGCAGGCACTGCTGGCCAGCGCTTCGCCGCAACTCCGCAACGCCGCGTCGATCGGCGGCAACCTGATGCAGCGGACGCGTTGTCCCTACTTTCGCGAACTCACCTGGACGCCGTGCAACAAGCGCAATCCTGGCAGCGGCTGCTCGGCCATCGAAGGCGACAACCGCATGCACGCGATCCTCGGCACGTCCGACCACTGCATCGCCACGAATCCATCGGATTTTTTCGTGGCCGTGGCCGCGCTCGATGGCGTCATCGCGCTGCGCGGATCGACCGGCGAGCGGCATGTTCCCGCCGTCGATTTTCATCTCCTTCCCGGCAACACTCCGCAGCTCGAGCATGCACTCAAGCACGATGAGCTGATCACTTCGCTCTTCATCCCCGACGCGCCGCACACGCGCCATTCGTCGTATCTGAAAGTGCGCGACCGCGCGTCTTACGAATTCGCGCTGACGTCGGCCGCGGTCGGACTCGAAGTCAGCGGCGGCGTGATTCGCTCCGCGCGCGTCGCCCTCGGCGGCGTCGGCACCAAGCCATGGCGCGCGCACGCTGCCGAGTCGGCGCTGACTGGTCAGCAGCCCTCGGCCGATGTTTTCCGCCGCGCAGCGGACGCCGAGTTGAGCAAGGCCCACGGATACGGTCACAACGATTTCAAGATCGAGCTGGCGAAGCGGACGCTCGTTCGCGCGTTGATCGATCTCGCGGGAGGTGCGGCGTGAGTCCCGTGAATCTGCCAATGATCGGCAAGCCGCGCGACCGCGTCGATGCGCGCGTGAAAGTGACCGGCGCCGCGCGCTACGCGGCCGAGAACAACATGAAGGGGCTCGTCCACGCCGTCGTCGTCGCGTCCACGATTCCGGCGGGCCGCATCAGATCGATCGACGATGCCGCGGCGAAGAAGTCGCCCGGAGTGCTCGCCGTGATCACGTACCAGAACGTGCCGCGGGTGAATCATCCGCCTGCGCAGCCGACGGGTCAGAGCGAAAAAGGTGGACAGCAATCGGGCGGTCCGCCTCCCGACTCCGGCAATTACGCCGAGCCGCATCTTCTCCCGTTCGCGGACGCCAATATTCACTACCTCGGGCAGCAGATCGCCATCGTCGTCGCGGAAACGCTCGAACAAGCTACGCACGCCGCGAATCTCGTGCGTGTGACTTACGACGAGAATCCGAGCAAGACCGACCTTCTCGCGCATCGCGCCGAGGCCACGGACAAAGGATCGCAGCAGGCGCCGCCGATTCACGTGGGCGACGCGGACACCGCATTCGCCTCGGCCGCGGTCAAGATCGATCAGACCTATCGCACTCCGTATCAACATCACAATCCGATGGAGGCGCATTCACTCGTCGCGTCGTGGGAAGGCAACCGGCTCACGCTGCACGATTCGTCGCAGAACATCTTCGCCGTCCGCACCACGATGGCGAAAGCGTTCGGCATTCCGAAGGAAAACATCGAGGTCATGTCGCCGTTCGTCGGCGGCGCATTCGGCAGCAAGGGATCGACGTGGCCGCACGTCTTTGCCGCCGCGTTCGCGACGTATCAGGTCAAGCGGCCGGTGAAGTTGTGGCTGCCGCGCAAGCAACTGTTCTTCACGAACGGACATCGTCCCGCCACCGAACAGCGCGTGGCCCTCGGCGCGGCCTCGGACGGCAAGCTCGTCTCGATCATTCACGAAGGCATCAGCCAGGGGAACGACGTCTCCGACTACAACGAGCGCTTCACGCGGCCGACGCGCACGATCTACGCGTGCCCGAACATTCGCGCGGCGAACAAAGTCGTCGAGTTGAACGTCGCCAGCGGCACGTACATGCGCGCGCCGGGCGAGAACGTCGGCATGTTCGCGCTCGAGTCGGCGATGGACGAGCTGGCCGGGGCGCTGAAGATGGATCCGATCGCGCTGCGGCTCGCGAATTACGCCGAGGACGATCCGGTCGAACACAAGCCGTGGTCGAGCAAATCGCTCCGTCAGTGCTACCAGCAGGGCGCCGAACGCATCGGCTGGTCGCGGCGGAATCCGGTGCCGCGTTCGACGCGTGATGGACGCTGGCTCATCGGTATGGGCATGGCCAGTGCGACCTATCCTGCTCATCGCGCGCCCGCCTCGGCACGCGCGCGCATCGACGCCTCGGGCAACGTCGTCGTGTCGTGCGGCACGCACGAAATGGGGATGGGGACGGCCACGGTGATGCAGCAGGTCGCATCCGAAACGCTCGGCGTCCCGTTCGAGATGGTGCGTTTCGAATATGGCGATACAAAGCTGCCGCAGGCGCCGATCTCCGCCGGATCGCTGACGGCGGCGACGGTTGGAACCGCCGTTTATCAAGTCGCCAACGAGTTGAAACGCAAGCTGGTCGAGCTGAACGATGGAAAAGAGCTCGCCGCTGGCGACACGTACGGCGCGCTGCTGCACCGGCACTATCTGACGACGGTCGAGGCGCAGATCGATGCGAAGCCCGACCCCGAGGAGGCGAAGTACTCGACGCATTCATTCGGCGCGCAGTTCGCGGAGGTCGCCGTCGATGCGGACCTCGGCATCGTGCGATTGCGGCGAATCGTCGGCGCCTTTGCCGGCGGACGCATTCTCAACGCGAAGACGGCGCACAGCCAGTTTTATGGCGGCATCGTGCAAGCCATCGGCTGCGCGCTGCTGGAGCAGACGCGCCTCGACGCACACGTCGGATCGTTCACCAACGTCAACCTCGGCGAGTACCTGTTGCCGGTCAACGCGGACGTCCCGCCGATCGACATCATCATGATCGAGGAAGACGACCCGCACGTGAACCCGATCGGCGCAAAAGGCATCGGCGAGATCGGAATCATCGGCGTCGCGCCGGCGATCGCGAACGCGGTCTACAACGCGACCGGAAAGCGGGTTCGCGATCTGCCGGTCACGATCGACAAGTTGCTGTGAGTTGTTTTGCATGTCCAGGCGCTGCGTCTTGCCAAAGCACAGACAAGAGTGTCTGTGCCACACCGATTCGGTCGCCATCAGCATTTGGACAAGAGGGCAGGATCAATGTGGCACAGACACTCTTGTCTGTGCTGGTGAGGCTCGGCACGGCTGCGAAAATCAGCGCGTGATCAGTTTCCGCAGATCGTCTTCGCTGTCGATGTCGACCGCTGCATCCTCGAAAATCACGAGGCGCGTGACGTCGCGATGCGCTTCGATCACCACGCGCGCGCCGCGGTCGCCGCGGAGTGCGAGCAGTTCCGAGGCGAACTCCGGCGCGAAGACGGCCGGAACTCCGGCGATGCCCGCGTAGCCGGTGGCGACGATCGGGGCGTCGATCGCGATCAAGTCGCGCAGATGCTCGGTCGTGATCAGCGGCTGGTCGCAGAGCATGATCAGGATGCGCGAGTCTCCAGCCAAACGGACTCCGGCGCGGATCGA
>JBAVBF010000748.1:0-4101 GCA_049586115.1 Thermoanaerobaculia bacterium
GGATGCCGCGATGCGGCGCCGCTCGATGCCCGTAACCTGAATGACCTTCTGCCGGTCCTCCGGCGACAACGCCGCGTAGTCCGCGTTGTTCTCGATTTTCAGCGGAACGCTGGCCGCGATGCCGGCGATCCGTACATTCCGGATGGACGATGTCGCCATGCCCGCCTATTGCTTCGACTGCACGACGTTGAAGAGATCCTGAAGTGTCTTGCACTGCCGCAGCTCGTTGCCGGTGATTTCCGTTTCGTATTCGGCATCCGCCATCGCCAGGACGCTCAAGGCTGCCAGGGAATCCCATTCCGGGAGCGAGGTGAATTCGACTTCCGGAGTCAGCGTGTTGGGTTCGACCCCTTCCACAGCGTTCTCGAAGTTGCGGACAAACTCTTCCACGGTGATCGGTTGAGCCATGCGGTCATCTCTCCTCTGTCATCCGCGCGATCATCTCGCGGCGGTCAATCCTTGCTCCCGGCGCTGACTTTTGCAAGGTATTCGCGAAGACGGCGCGTAGCGCGATCGTAGTCTGCCTTCTCCAGCCGGATGGCGTAGGTGGGTGCGTCGTCGCCTTCGGCGTTCAGGATGCGGTACCCGAGCGCGAGGTTGAAACGGATGGCTCTCGCGTTCGTTTTCAAGACGGAGCTGAGCATCGCCTCGATCCCGCACTCGAAAAATGCGAAGTCCGACGAACAGAACGTAGCCCGCAACGGGACGTCCGTGTTCCAGAACTCAGGCGCCATGAAGATTCCGCCGACGCAGGTTCGCTCGGCAACGTTGATTTTCTTCAGGTCGCAGAGGCCGCTCGGAACGCCCTGGTAGCGGATGACGAAGTGAAGGTCTCGTTCCGGATCGAGTGATGCGAACCAATTCGCCTGCATCTCCGGCGTGATGTGCTCGCGGTAGACCATGAACCGGGAGATCTCCGGCGCGTTCCGCCAGTTCCTCACCATTTCGAGATCGCGCTCCGTCAGCCTGTCGAGGACGACGCCATAGTTCTCCAGCCGGATCGGATTCATGAGGGCGCGCGTTCGCCGATTATGTGACCGGCATGCGCGCACGGCAACCGGGATCGGCGGCACGCTAAGATGCAGCCTGATGCTCAGGATCGAAATCGAGGAGCAGCGGGTTCGATCCAGTCATTGGCTTTTCCTGCTTCTGTCCCTTCTCTGCCAGGTTACCGCCGCCGTCACGGGCAAGATCGCGGCACTCCGGCTGAGCGGGCCGACGCTGCAAGCCTTCCTCACGAACCGGTGGTATCTGGCCACGCTGGCCTGCCTGATCCTGCAGGCGTTCTTCTGGCAGTTCGTGCTCCGCGGATTCCGTCTGTTCGTCGCCTATCTGTTTACGAGTCTCAACTATCTGCTGATCCTGGCGGTGAGCCGGATCTTCTTTCTCGAGCACATCACCTTTCCGAACGTCCTCGGCGCGGCAGTGATCGTGGCGGGCGTCTACCTGGTCGTGCGCGAGGATCTGCCGTGACGTCGGCGGTAGCGATCTTCGTCGCGGGCGTGGTGGTCGCGTCGTTCGGTCAGCTGCTCATCAAGCGAGGCGCCAACCGGCGGTTGGGCGGTGCGCTTCTCGCGTCTTTCTTCGACCCCTTCGTGATGTCGGGATACGTATTGATGGTCGCGTCGACGGTGCTCTCCACGATTGCGCTCAAAATCCTGCCGCTGAAGACGACCGTTTCGCTCCAGCCGCTCGGATTCATCCTGGTCGTCTTTCTTTCGATCGTCTTTCTTCGCGAGACGATGCGGCGCCATCATGTCTGGGGGATGCTGCTGATCCTGCTCGGCATCGCGATCTTCAACGCCGGTAGCTCGTAGGGCCGCGCTATTCTCTTCTCGTGAAGCCGCTCGTCTCCACGATCATCCCCGTGTTCAATCGTCCGGACATGTTGCGCGAGGCGGTGGCGAGCGTGCTGGCGCAGACGTACCGGCCGATCGAGGTCGTGATCGTCGATGACGGGTCGACCGACGACACGCCGCAGATCATCGAAGAACTCGCGGCGCGGCATCCGGAAGTGCGTGGCATTCGCAAGCCGAACGGTGGTCCCGGAATGGCACGCGAAGCGGGGCGAGCCGAGGCGCGCGGCGAGCTCATTCAGTATCTCGACAGCGATGACCTGCTCCTGCCACGCAAGTTTGCACTGCAGGTTGCGGCGCTCGAAGCGCATCCGGAGTGCGGCGTGGCGTATGGCATCACGCGCTATCGCGATGCGGACGGGCATGAAGTCGCCTGCACCTGGAAGCCTGCCAATCAGATTCAGAAGACGATCTTTCCTTCGTTTCTGGTCGCGCGCTGGTGGGATACGCCGACGCCGCTCTACTGCCGCTCGCTCTGCGACGCCGTCGGACCGTGGCTGGGACTTCGCCAGGAGGAAGACTGGGAGTACGACTGCCGCGCCGGCGCCACCGGCACGACGCTGGCGTATGTCGATGAGCCGGTGGTGGAAATCCGCGACCATCATCACGGGCGGTTATCGAGCGGAACCTGGAACAATCCGCCGGTCCTGCGAGACCGCGCCACCGCGCATGAGCTGATCGCCTCACACGCGCGCCGCGCCGGGATCGCTTACAGCGCGCCGGAGTTTCAGCGGTTCGGCCGCGAGCTTTTCCACCTCGGGCGACAATGCGGCGCCGCCGGCCTGACGGACGAATCGAAGCGCCTCATCAAACTGGCGCGCTCCATCTCCGCCGCGGCGGACGTGCGCCTCTACGAACTGACCGCGCGCGTGATCGGCTGGCGTCGGGCAGGACGAGTCGCGCTATGGATCGACCGGCGATGACGGCCATTTCCGTCGTCATGGGCGTTTACAACGGCGCGGCCACGCTCGGAGCAACGATCGACAGCATCCTCGCGCAGACCGAACGCGACCTCGAACTGATCGTCGTCGATGATGGATCTACCGATGACACGCCGCGGATTCTGGCGCGCTATGCAAACCACGACTCCCGTGTGCGGATCGTGACGGTGCAGCATCACGGTCTCACCCGTGCGCTGATCGCCGGCTGCGCTGCAGCCCGCGGCCCGCTGATTGCGCGTCATGACGCGGGAGACCTTTCGCATCCGCGCCGCTTCGAAATGCAGAAGTCATTATTCGATCGGCACGCGGACGTCGTTCTTGCGTCGTGCTGGACGCAGTTCGCCGGTCCGGAGCTGGAGCCGCTCTCGGTGATGCGCGGCTCCGGACTCGCGCTCGAACCGATCGACATCATCGATCCGCACGCCGAACACGGAGTGATCGACGGACCGACTCACCACGGATCGGTCATGTTCCGGCGAGACGCCTACGAACGCGCGGGCGGCTACCGCGCCGCGTTCCGCTTCGGCCAGGATTGGGATCTCTGGTACCGGCTGGCAGCGCTCGGCCGCTACATGACCGTGGCCGAAGTTCTGTACACGGCCCGCACGACGCCGGAGAGCATCAGCAGCGGAAATCAGCGCTCACAAAAAATGCTGGCGGAACTGTCACGCGAAGCGCTCGCTGCGCGCAGCAACGGGCAGTCGGACGAGGACGTCCTCGAACGGGCAGCGCAGATCGGCGCGACGGCCGGGCATCCTCGGAATGCACGCGCCCGCGGGCTTCACTTCATCGGCGAAGCGCTCCGCCGGAACGGCGACCAGCGCGCGCGCCGCTATCTTCGCGAGGCCATCGCGGCCAGTCCTTTCTCGATTCGATCGTGGATCCGATACCTGCAGTCGCTGCGGCTCAGGTGATGCCACTCGCTGCGTTACACTCGATTGGTGATCAAGCTTCCCACCGCCGGCCGTTATCTGCCGCAGCTCGACGGGGTACGCGCCATCGCGGTCGGTCTCGTACTTCTCGTGCACTGCGTGATCGTGCCGGAGCACGGCATCGTTGCCTGGGCGTTCCGGCACACGCTGTCGAATGGCTGGATCGGAGTCGATCTCTTCTTCGCGCTCAGCGGCTACCTGATTACCTCGATCCTGCTTCGCTCGAAGTCGCGTCCTCACTACTTCCGCAACTTCTACGCGCGCCGATTCCTGCGCATCTTTCCGCTCTACTACGGCCTGATTGCGATCCTCGCGGTCGTTGCGCCGCGGCTTCCCTTCGGCACGTTTTCACCTTCCTGGCCTTATCTGACG
>JBAVBF010000749.1:0-5026 GCA_049586115.1 Thermoanaerobaculia bacterium
GTGCACGGTCACCATCACCACCAACGCCGGCAACCGGATTTTGCAACTCGTCGGCACATCGCAGTAAGCCCCAACGAACGCATTCCGACGGACCGCCCCCTTCACCGGGGGCGGTCTTTTCTGCGGCCGAGGTTGCGCCGCCTCCTGTTGTTGAGCAGAATTCGAACTTCCAGCACATGGCGCAACCCGGCATAACCGCCAAAATCGAGGAACTGCAATTCCGGATCAAGACTGATCCGAAGAGCAGACTGTTCTTTCCGCTCGCCGAGGAGCTGCGCAAAAACGGCAAGCTGGCCGAGGCGGAACAGGTCCTTCGCACCGGCCTCGGCATCCACGCCACGTACCTGTCCGCGTGGGTAAGTCTCGGCCGCGTTCTTCGCGAGCAGCACAAGAATGCCGAGGCGGTCGATGCGCTGAAGACGGCGCTGCAAGTCGATCCCGGCAATGTCGTCGCCGCCCGTTTGCTCGCCGACGCCTATCTCGACCTCGGCGAAAAAGTCGAAGCGATCAAGAAGTACAAACTCGTCCACGCCCTCATGCCCTCGGACGAAGAGCTCGAAGCGAAGATCGACCAACTCGATCGCGATCTCACTCCCGCGCCGGAGCCGGTAGCCATGGATGTAGGGAGTCGGAAGTCGGAAGTCGAAGAGCCGCCCGAGTCCCCCGAGGAAGCGCTCCGACACCCGACACACGACACCCGACATCCTGATCCGGAACCGCCATCCGAATCGCCGTTCGACGAAACCGCGCCGATCATCCATACGATCGAGAGGCCGTTCGACACCGGCGACGAAATCCCGATGGCCGCGCAGCACGACGACAGTCCGTTCGAGGAGCCGTCCGGCTACACCGCCGCCGCGCTCGAGATCGAACACCCGGACGGGATGCACATCGAGGAAGCGCCTCTCGTGGCCGAGGTGCCGGCGGTATGGACCGAGGAAGCGGATGACGATGTCTTCGCCCCTGCAGAACCGGAAGCCGCTCAGGACGATGACGTCACGGAAACGACCACGATGGCCGACCTCTACGTCCGTCAGGGACTCGTCGAAGACGCCCGCAAGATCTATCAGCACATGCTGGAACGCGATCCGGCGAACGACGAGCTCCGATCGAAACTCGGCGCGCTCGATCAGTCAGCGGTCGAAGCGCCGGCCGCGTCGGCCGAGGTGGCGGATGCGGACGGAGAGACGCGCGAGCCCGGCAATCCGGCCACGCTTCACAACCACGCCAAAGTCGTCGTGCTCCAGCAATGGCTGACGAAAGTCGCGAAGCGGGAGCAGTACGGTGGATAGCAGCATCTTTCACGACGTACTCGCGTCGATTCAGCAGCGGATCGAAGGAACGCTCGCGGTCAGTCTCATCGCGCTGGACGGCATCGCTATCGAGACGATCAACTCCGATTCCGTCCCGCTCGACGTCATCGGCGCCGAGTTCGGAGGCTTCATCAAATCTGTGCGTTTATCGAACACCGACCTCAATACGGGCGACGTTTTGCAGTTCGCACTCTTCACCGAGAAGTACATCACCTTGCTCTCGGCGGTCACGCCGGAGTACTTTCTCCTGCTCGTGATGCGGCCGGACGGCAATTACGGCCGCGCGCGCCACGAGCTGACCAAAGCAAAATACGCGCTTCGCGACGAGCTGGTCTGAGGGATTCAAATTTGAACTTCAAAGAGATTCTCGAACTCATCGACAAAGTTGCAGACCGCGGCATCGGTACCGTGGAGATCGAACAGGCCGGCCTGAAACTGCGCATCGACGGCAAGTCCGCGCCGCAGCCGCAGGTCATCCACTCCTACGGCGGATCGCAACCCGCGCCGCATCTGCCGCCTCCGCCTCCCGCCCCGCCGACTGCGGCCGAAAAAGCGGCCACGGTCAAAGCGGAGGAAGACGCCGCCGAAGCCGGCCTGCACATCATCACTTCGCCGATCGTCGGAACGTTCTATCGCTCCGCCAATCCCGAGTCGGAGCCGTTCTGCAACGTCGGCGACCGCATCTCGAAAGGGCAGGTGCTCTGCATCATCGAGGCGATGAAGCTGATGAACGAGATCGAGTCGGACGTCGACGGCATCGTCACGCGCATTTATCCGCAGAACGGCCAGCCGATCGAATACGGCGAGAAACTATTCGCGGTGAAGCAGTCTTAACGCGATCTATGCCGACAATCTCGAAAGTCCTCATCGCCAACCGCGGCGAGATCGCGCTGCGCGTCATTCTGGCCTGCAAGGAAATGGGGCTGAAGACCGTGGCTGTCCATTCCGAGGCCGACCGCGACGCGCTGCATGTCCGCTACGCTGACGACGACGTCTGCATCGGTCCGGCCGCGTCGCGCCAGAGTTACCTCAACGTCTCCTCGATCATCGCCGCCGCCGAAATCACCGGCGCCGACGCCATCCATCCCGGCTATGGCTTCCTCGCCGAGAATGCCCACTTCGCCGAAATCGCCGGCGAGTGCCGGCTGACGTTCATCGGACCGACCCCCGACTCGATTCGCCGGATGGGTAACAAAGCCGTCGCGCGCGACACCGCCAAGAAAGCAGGCGTTCCGATCCTCCCCGGGAGCGATGGTCCGGTGCGCACGTTCGAAGAGGCGCGCGACGTCGCCGCGACGATCGGCTACCCGGTCATCCTCAAAGCCTCGGCCGGCGGCGGCGGACGCGGCATGCGCATCTGCGGCGATGAGTCCGGCCTGCAGAGCGCGTTCGACACCGCCCGCAACGAGGCCGAGCGCGCCTTTGGTTCCGCCGATGTCTACCTCGAGAAATACCTCGAGCATCCCCGCCACATCGAGATCCAGGTCTTCGGCGACACACACGGCCGCGTCGTTCACCTCGGCGAGCGCGATTGCTCGATCCAGCGCCGCCACCAGAAACTGATCGAAGAGTCGCCATCGCCCGTTTTGACGCAGGAGCTGCGGCAGGCGATGGGCGATGCGGCGATCAAGTTGTGCAAAGCGGTCGACTACGTAAACGCCGGCACGATCGAGTTTCTCTTCCAGGACGGCGAGTTTTACTTCATGGAGATGAACACCCGCATCCAGGTCGAGCACCCGGTGACGGAGGAAGTGACCGGCCTCGATCTCGTGAAAGAGCAGATTCGCGTCGCCTCGGGGCTTCCACTGTCCGTGCCGACAGGCGATTTTCGTCTGCGCGGCCACGCCATGGAGTTCCGCATCAACGCCGAGGATCCGGTGACCTTCGCTCCGAATCCCGGAAAGATTCGCGAGTTCCACATCCCCGGCGGACCAGGAGTGCGCGTCGATACCGCTGCATATCGCGATTACGTCATCCCGCCGCACTACGACTCGCTGATCGCGAAGCTCATTCTCCGAGGAAAGGATCGCGCCGAGGTGCTGGCCCGTGCGCGGCGAGCTCTCGAACAGTTCATCATCGAAGGCGTCAAGACCTCGATCCCTCTCGACCGCGCCATCGTCAACAACGAACGCTTCATCCGCGGCGAGTTCTCCACAAGGTTCATGGAGGAGTTCGAGTGGGGAGGCAAGTCATCCTGAGCCGCCGGAGCCGAGTAGCGCGAAGCGCGGATCGGCGCAGGACGGTCGAAGGACCCCCCAAGTGCTTGCCTCAATCGCCCGCGCCACCCTCGCCGCTTAACAGGGAGGGGGTCCTTCGACCGTCCTTCGGCGCTTTGCCTTCGGCTACGACGCCTCCGGCGGCTCAGGATGACAGGCGATGAAAATCTACCTCGTCGGCTTCATGGGTGCCGGCAAGACCACTGTCGGGCGCGAGCTATCCGCGCGCGTCGGCGCTCCCTTCTTCGACCTCGATGAATTGATCGAGTCGGCGGAGAAAATCTCGATCAAGGAAGTCTTTGCCACGCGGGGCGAGCCGTACTTTCGCCAGCGGGAGCGCGACGTCCTGCGTTCGACGCGGCATCTCGAAAGCGCCGTCGTCGCCACCGGCGGCGGCACGTTCACCTTTGACGAGAACATTCAGTTCATCCAGACCGAGGGCTTGTCCGTATATCTTTCGGCACCGTACTCGCTTCTTCGGAGCCGCATCGGGGACAAAGCCGCCGAGCGGCCACTGTTCCGCGACGACGTTGCTGCTCACGAGCTGTACAACAGCCGCATCCGCTACTACCGAATGTCCGACATCACCATCGAAGTGCGCGAGGAAGAGACGACGAACGAGATCGTCGAGCGGTTGCTGTTCGAGCTGCCGAAAGGCTTCCTTGATCCGGCGCGCCGTTCGCAATCGCGAGGCGCCCGCACGTGAGAGCGCTCGTCGTCAGCGACCTCCATTCGAATGCGGAAGCGTTGCGCGTGGTGATGAACCGCGTGCGCCGCAAGAAGTTCGATCAGGTCATCTGCCTCGGCGATTTCGTCGGCTATGGTGCGCAGCCGAACCAAGTCCTCGACACGATGCGCACGATGAAGGCTCCGAAGCTCTACATCCGCGGCAATCACGATCGCGTCGCAGCCGGCCTCGATGATGCCGAGGGCTTCAACAACGCTGCGAAAGCCGCCGCGCTCTGGACGCGCGATCACCTCTCCGCCCGCAACCGCCATTTCCTCGCCAAGCTCCCCCTCGGGCCGGTCGAGCGCGAAGGCGTTCTGCTCTGCCACGGCGCGCCCCACAACGAAGACGAATACGTGTTCCACGAAGGCCACGCCCGCGACATTTTCGCCGACAGCACCGCGCCATTCATCCTCTACGGTCACACGCACCTGCCGGTGATTTTCTCGATCGATCGCCACTACCGCGTGCATGGCGTCGCCGTGCGCGGTGACGTCGTGGTCCGCCTCGATCGCGATCACCGCTACCTGATCAATCCCGGTTCCGTCGGCCAGCCGCGCGACCGCAATCCCGCGTCGTCATTCATGATCTTCGACTCGAAGAAGCT
The DNA here is from genome assembly GCA_049586115.1 of Thermoanaerobaculia bacterium. Taxonomy (GTDB): domain Bacteria; phylum Acidobacteriota; class Thermoanaerobaculia; order Gp7-AA8; family Gp7-AA8; genus JADGNZ01. The sequence continues at coordinate 4,864 of JBAVBF010000749.1, forward strand.
GACCGTGCAGTTTTTCCGCGTCGCCTACGACGTTGCGAAAACGCAAGCCTCGATCCTCAAAGCCGGCCTCCCGGAAATCCTCGCGCAGCGGCTGCAGTACGGAACGTAGTTCTCCGTCCCTCCGCGCCCTCCGCGCCCTCCGCGCGAACCCGTCCCCCTTATC
>JBAVBF010000750.1:0-2246 GCA_049586115.1 Thermoanaerobaculia bacterium
CGAATATCCGACGCCGAATCCCACCAGCATGACCCGGCTTCCGGCGCGAATCCGGCCGGCGGCAATTTCCTCGCTCAGCGCGATCGGTATCGTCGCTGAGACCGTGTTGCCGCAATGCGACAGGAAGACGGAAACTTTCTCGGCAGGAAGACGCATTTTCTTCGTCAGCGTATCGAGGACGTACTGGTTGGCCTGGTGAAATACGTAAAGGTCGATCTGTTCCGCATCGAGCGCCGATTTTCGCATCAATTCATCGACGAGCTTGGGGATTCTCTGCAGCGTGAAGTTGAAGACTTCGTTCCCGTCCATGAACAGCGAATCCTCGGCGGCCGCGGAATCACTGGTACGCGGCCGGCGCATTCCGCCCGTGGGGACGATCAGATTCCGGCCGCCGCCGCCATCGGTGCCGAATACGAACGGCCCTAGTGACGCGTCGCCGGCGGCTGCCGTCACGAGCGTGGAGGCGGCACCATCGCCGAAAATTGTGCGCACGCTCTTATCGCGCGGATGGATGAATTTGCTGTAGGTATCAGCCGTAATCAGCAGGACGTTTCGTGCGTCGCCGCTGTCGATCAGTCCGCGGGCGAGGCTGAGCCCGTAGACGAATCCGGAACAGCCGAGGTTGAAGTCGAGCGCGCCGGCGGTGTCGGGAATCCCGAGGCGCTCCTGCATCAGGCACGCGGTAGTCGGGAGAAAGTAATCGGGACTCTGCGTGCAGAAGAGGAGGAAATCGACGGAAGCGGGATCGACGCCGTGTTCCGCGAACAGCCGCCGCGCGCTTTCGACGCCGAGGTCGGATGAACAGACGTCATCGGCGGCGATGTGCCGCTCCACGATGCCGGTCTTTCGCGCGATTTTTTCGACCGACCACTCCGGAAATTCTTCGCTCAGTTCCGCATTCGTCAGCACCTGAGGCGGAAGGTAATAGCTGACGGCTTTGATCGCGGCGGCCATGGTCACTGGCAGGTGTAGCCGCCGTCGAGCACGAGCGTCGTCCCGGTGACCCAACGGCTCGCATCGGACAACAGGTAGACGACGGCGTTCGCGACGTCGTCAGGACGTCCGAAGCCGAGCGGGTAGAGCTTGCGATGTTCGGTCATCGACTCGGCGGACACGAGATCCTCCGTCTGTGTGGCCATCGGCGTCTCGACCATCGCCGGCGCGATGCAGTTCGCCCGGATTCTTCGCGGCGCGATTTCAAGAGCGAGCACGCGCGCGCTGGCCATCAGCGCGCCTTTCGTGCCGGCGTAACTGCCCAGCGCTTTCCAGCCGAACAGGCCGGCCGTCGAGGCGATGAAAATGATCGAACCTCCATCCGCCATCAGCCTGCTCTTCAACAGCAGTTGCGTGACGAGCATGGGAGCCTCGTAGTTGATGGAGTAAACCTCTTTGAGATTGGCGGCCGAGATGAAGGGAAAGGGGATGTGCATCGTGATGCCGGCGGAATGGAGAACGCCGTCGAGCCGCGGAAGCGGCTTCACGAGCGCGGCGCGGTCGGCCGGCTGCGTGAGGTCGGCGACGACTGTTTGATGGCCGCTGCCATCGAGAAGCGCGAGGGTGGCGGCGAGGCGATCGCGATCGCGTCCGCTGCCGATGACCGTCCCGCCCATCCGGGCGATGGCGACGCAGGACGCCTGGCCGATTCCCGATGACGCGCCAGTCACCAGGATCGTCTTGCCTTCGAGTGAGAACGGATTGAGCATCGGTCGCTTTAAATCTCGACGATCGCGGGGCAGGCGATCCGGTTGGTTTCGGCATACATCGTCGCCCACGAAAGTCCGACGCCGAAGCCGCACAGGACCAGCGACAGTTTCTCGTCGCGCACGCGCCCGCCGAGCTGCGTGACGATCGTCAGCGGAATCGACGCGGAGCTGGTATTACCGAAATCGCGAAGCGAGTACGGCACCTTTTCGGGCGGCAGTTTCAGCTTCTTGCGGATCAGATCGTTCATGAAGAGATTGGCCTGGTGAAAGACGAAGGCATCGACGTCATCGACGCTTTTGTTCGCGGCGGTCATGAGGGCGCGCATCGTCTGCGGCACGACGCGCATCGAGAAGTTGAAAATCTCGACGCCGTCGAGGATGAGCTGGCAACGGTTCCGCGCGATCCCTTCCTCGATCTCGACCAGCTCGAGCGACTCCGAGGTGATCGGATTCCGATAGCCGCCGTCGGAGATCATGATCGCCGCGTAACCGGTGCCGTCGGTGCCAAAGTCGGTGTACATCGTCTCGCCGTCTGCGTACTCC
>JBAVBF010000751.1:0-2720 GCA_049586115.1 Thermoanaerobaculia bacterium
ATCGTGTACGGTGCGGCGTGGGATAGCGCGCCGCTCAAACTCTTTCAGCGCCGCCTCGACGGCTCCGATTCGGTCCCTCTCCAGTTCCCCAACGCCGACGTACTCAGCGTCTCCAACAAAGGCGAGCTGGCCATCTCCCTCGGCCGCGAATTCGATGGCTGGCTGAATACCGGCACGCTTGCAAAAGCACCGCTCCTCGGTACCTCGATCCGCAAGGTCCTCGACGGCGTCAGTTGGGCCGACTGGAACCCGAGCGGCGACGCGCTTCTCCTCGTCCGCCGCGTCGCCAACGAAGACCGGCTCGAGTATCCGGCCGGAACGGTTCTGTACCGCACGCCGGGATACATTGCCTACCCTCGCTTTTCGCCGAGCGGCGACCGCATCGCCTTTCTCGATCACCCGAGCTACGGCGACAACCGCGGCAATGTCGCCGTGATCACCCTCGGCGGCCAGAAGACGGAGCTCGTTCACGATTGGGCCGGGATCGAAGGCATGGCCTGGTCCGCCGACGGAAGCGAAGTCTGGTTCACCGGCTCGCAGTCGGGCAGCTGGTGCCTGTATGCCGCCGGCGGCAGACGTGGCCTGCGTGCCGTGTGGCGCACTCCCGGAAATCTCGTTCTGCACGACGTCGACCGGAAGGGGCGTGTGCTGGTGGCCAATACATCGACCACGAGCACGGTTCGCGCGCTGGGGCGGGGAGAGCAGCACGAGCACGATCTCTCCGTCGGCTGGTCCGTTGCGCCCGTGATTACGAACGACGAGAAGAACGCGCTGGTGGTGAGCTACTCCGGCGACGACGCGTACTACGACCTCTATCTCCGGCCGATGAATGGCGGCGCCCCGACGCGCATCGGCGAAGGAGAGCCAATCGGGTTTTCGCCCGATGGCAAGTGGGCGCTCTCCATGATTCTGAGCACGCCGGCCAAGCTCGTCGTCTACGGAACGGAGTCCGAGGCAACGAAGCCGGTCGACGTCGGCGGCATGGCGATCGAAAGCGCCACCATGCTTCCGGACGGAGGGATCCTTCTCGTCGTCAACCGCCCCACTGGCGGAACGGATTTCTACGTTCAGGACGAAAACGGCGCTCACCGCACGCGGCTGCCGATCGAGCATGCCGTTTCCGGCCGCCCGCGGGTGTCGCCGGATGGACTCAAGGTGGCCGTAAACGCCAGAGACTCAAGCACGACACAGGTCTACGCATTGAGCGGCCAGCATCTGCGCGACGTGCCGGCGCCGCTGACCGCCGCCGGCTGGTCCTCCGATTCGCGATCTCTCTTCGTCTTCCCGCCGAAGGAGTTCCCCATCAGGATCCAGCGCCTGGACATCGTCACCGGCGCGCTCACGCCGTGGAAAGACGTCATGCCGTCCGACATCGCCGGCGCCCTCGGCCACACCTACTTGTGCATCAACCCCGACGGCGATGCCTATGCCTACTCGATCGAGAGAATGATGACGGATCTGTTCATCGTCGACGGGCTGCGATAGGGAGCGATCCCTTCCCCGGAGCAAATCAGATCGGAGCGATGCCCTATCCTTGCGGGCGTGAAATCCCGACTCGTCTGGACCAGCGGTCCCGAAGCTGCGAAGCGGCTGCGGGAGGAGGGGGCGGTCGACTCCAAGGTGGATCAGGAGCCGGCGAAGCAGACCATCCGTGTGGTCATCGATCGCAAGCGGCGGGCGGGGAAGAGCGTGACGGTCGCGAGCGGATTTCATTTGACGCCGGCGTCGCTGTCGGAGCTGGCGGCGTCGTTGAAGAAACGATGCGGCGCCGGCGGGACGGCGGGAGATGGGGAGATCGAGATGCAGGGCGATCACGTCGCGCGCGTGGCCGCGGAGCTCGAGCGCCTCGGCTATCGGGTTCGAAAGAGCTGAAATCTCTACGCTCTGTAGAAGAAATTGGCATCGGGAGTTTGTGCTGCCGCCGAAAGAGAAGCTCCGTATGATCGCGATCGGTTATTGCCGGGCTATGGGCCGATGCCTTCGTAAGTCTTCTCAGGAGAACGTCAGCTCGACGAAGTCGCCTGAATTGAGTTTCTCAATCGCGGCGACGATGTCCGGCAGGTTCCGTTGGAGCATTGGCCAACTCGTCGTCCAGAGCGTCAGAATTGCGAGACGCCTTCCGCCCAGGTTCTGCTGATACTGCAGGCTCTGATCGGTCGTAATGAACGCGTCGAACGACGCTTCTGCTTCCTTGAGTAGATTGCCGTTCGTAAGCTGCGACCAGCCCATTTCGTAGGCAGTCGCGACCTCGTGGCCTGCTAACGCCTTGCGCAGCGGCGCGGGAGTTCCCTGATCGAAGAGGATTCGCATCCTCAGGCGACGGCCAGACTCTGTTCCGCGTGCCGGAGGACGGCTTCGACCTGGGCGCGGGTTACGCCGGGAAACCACTCGAGGAAGTCGTCGATGCGGGCGCCGTCTTCGAGGTTCGCGAAGAGGGCTTGAACGGGAACGCGCGTGTCGCGGAAAACCCACGCACCGCTGACGGTCTCGGCGTTTCGCTCGACGGCTGGGCAGGCGCTCCAATCAAGCATGGCGAAAGGCTACCTGATTCGCCCGCACATCGGCAATTGTCACGCGGAGCCGCGGAGACGCGGAGGGATCAAATCTCCGCGTCTTCCGCGCATCGCGTGAAACCGTTGCGTTGTGAAGAATCGCGTCAGTGTTTCGCGGCGCGCCGCCTGGCCGGGGGCGGCGGGGTTGTCCCGGCGAAGCCGATTCCG
>JBAVBF010000752.1:0-5304 GCA_049586115.1 Thermoanaerobaculia bacterium
GTTCTCACGTTCGTCGCCTTCGCAACGATGTTATTGCTCAATCCTGCTCGTACTCACGACGCGAAAGTTCAGCAGTACCCGCGCCTCCTTGCAGCCGCGCGGAAGGACCGCGTCCTCATCGTTGCGCCGCATATCGATGATGAGGCTATCGGCGCGGGCGGCTATGCGATCGATGCGCTCGCGAACGGTGCCGACGTCTATGTCGTCTTCCTCACCGCCGGCGATTGCAACCGTTTCTCGGCGCGCCTGATGTACAAGACGCTTGGTCCCACCATGTCCAACTACCTCGGCGTCGGCAACGCGCGCATCGGTGAGGCGCGCGCGGCCATGCACCTTCTCGGCATCCCGCGCGATCACTACTTCGTCCTCGGCTATCCCGACCGCGGGCTGCGTACGATGGTGGACAATCCCGGCGCGATCGTCCGCTCGAAAGCGACGGGCGAAAACAGCGTGCCGTACGCGGATGCAGTGACGCCGCGCGCCGAGTACAGCTACGCGAGCCTGATGCGCGACATCGAGACGGTGATCAGGCAGGTACAGCCGACCACGGTCATCGCGCCGGTGCCGTTCGATCTCCACCCCGATCACAGCGCGGCCGCGGAGATCACCGATGTCGCGCTCGACGAACTGCAACTTCATCCGAAACGACTCGGCTACCTCGTGCACACGGCACGCAGCCGCATCCACACGGCGTTCGTGAAGATGCCGACGCGCGCGTTGCTCCCGCCGACGCGCATGCAGGCGTTTTCGTGGGCGACGTACGGCCTGACCACCGCCGTGCAGAAGACGAAGACCGACCTGCTGATGACGTACAAGAGCCAGCGGCCGTACGTCTTCCTGCTGCGCAACGCCTTCGTGCGAAAGAACGAGCTGTTCTTCGTTTACCCGCAGTAGTTCCTGGGAACGCGGGCGGAACCTTTGCAAATGCGCGCTGCCTTTGCGGTTTTTCTCGTCCTCACCTGCACGTCGGCCGGACCGACTGCTCCGAAATCGAACGCCGTTGCCTACAACATCCGCATCGTCCACGGCGAGGTCATCGACGGCAGCGGCAAGCCGCGATTCCGTGCGGATGTCGGCATCCGAGGAGATGCGATTGCAACGATCGGCGATCTGTCCAACGCCACCTCAGCGATCACCATCGACGCGACGAATCAGGTCGTTACACCGGGATTCATCGATCTGCTCGGCCACTCGGAGGCTTCCGTCCTGCTCGATCCGGAGCTCGAAGGGAAGATCCGGCAAGGCGTGACCACCGAGGTCACTGGAGAAGGACATTCGCCGGGACCGATCAATGATGCGATGGCGGCGGAGATTGACCGCACGCGTTTGCCCGGCTATCCCGATGCGACATGGCGATCGCTCGACGATTTCATGCGCGTCGTCGAGAAGCGCGGCTCGGCAATCAACTTCGCGTTCTACGTCGGAGCGGCGAACCCGAGGGAGATTGTGCTCGGCACGGCCGATCGCGCGCCGACCGCGGCGGAGCTGGCGAAGATGGAGACGCTCGTCGATGAGTCGATGCGTGCAGGTGCGGTCGGGATGTCGTCGGCGCTCATTTATCCGCCGGGACGGTTCGCGACGACTGATGAGTTGATCGCGCTCGGTCGCGTCGTGAGCAAGTACAACGGTAGCTACTGGACGCACCTGCGCAACGAGTCGGATCGCATCATGCCCGCGCTCGACGAAGCGTTTCGCATCGGCCGCGAGGCGCATATCCCCGTGAACATCTTTCACCTGAAGGCCGGCGGGAAGATGCGCGGACACATGGCGGAGATCGTCGCAAAGATCGAGGCCGCGCGTGCGGGCGGGCTCGATGTGGCGTCGCAGATTTACCCTTACACGGCGACGTCGACCGACCTGACTTCCATCGTGTCGGCGTGGGCGCTCGACGGCGGCTATCTGCAATTCGTGGCGCGGTTGAAGGACCCGGCCACGCGCGCGCGCATCGCCAGCGAGATGCGGACGGGCAGCTACATCAGCCAGGGAGGCAACGGCATCCTCGTACGCGGCATCCAGTCGACCGATTCGCAAATCAAGGCGTTCGAACGGAAGCGGCTCGACGAGATCGCGAAAAGCATGAGCACCGATCCGGCCGAGGCCGCGCTGCGCATTTTCGAAAAGAGCAACTCATCGCCGATCGCGATTTTCTTCGGCTTGAGCGAGGACGATCTGAAACTGGCGATGAAGCAGCCGTGGGTCGCGGTCGGCTCTGATTCCGGCGCCGTCGTTGGTCCGATGCGGCAGTTCGGCGCGCACCCTCGCGCCTACGGCACTTTCCCCCGCATCCTCGGCCATTACGTTCGCGACGAGCATCTCTTCACGCTCGAAGAGGCGGTGCGGAAGATGACGTCGCTGGCCGCGTCCCGCGCGAAGTTCGCCGACCGAGGAACGCTGCGTACCGGCATGCGCGCAGACGTCGTCGTCTTCAATCCCGCCACGATCCGCGACGTGTCGACGTACGAAGATCCGCATCATTTCTCCGAGGGGATCTCAAACGTGATCGTGAACGGCGTGCCGGTGCTGCAGGACGGGAAGATGACCGGGCGGCTCGGCGGGCGGGTGTTGCGGCGCAGGTCGTAAACACCGCTGGGGAGGGAGGATTCGAACCTCCGAATGGCGGCTCCAAAGGCCGCTGCCTTACCGCTTGGCGACTCCCCATCACGGTGACGCGGAATCCTAAACGAAATCGCGGATTTGTCATTCCGTGAACGATTTATCCGCAGATTTCGCAGATGGACGCAGAGAAAACTTCACCGGATTTGCGCGAGGAACTTGTCGAGCGCGGCGTTGAACTCGTCCGGTTTGTCGAGCATCAGCCAGTGGCCAGCGCCAGTGATTTTATCGGCGGGGAGGTCGGGGAACTGCGGGCGGAACGATTGCGGCGACTCGATGTCGGCGGCGTAGATCACGAACTTCGGTCCGGGATACGCGTTCACGACGGACTTGGCGTCGTAGCCGGCCAGGCGTTCGAGCGCGCCGGAGAAGGCGTCGACGTTCGACTTCTCGACGGTTGCGAAGACGCGATCCTGAACGGCTTGCGACGACGGCTTCAGCATCGGCGCAAACCACATGCGCGTGACTTTCATCCGATCGGCGCGAAGGGCGTCGACGAACTTCTGCATCGGCGGCGACATGGCCGGGACGCTGGCGGCGGAGTCGGCGTAGATCACCGCGGCCACTTTGTCGGGATGCGCGGCCGCATAGGTCGCGGCGACCGCGCCGCCGTAACTGTGGCCGACCACGACGAAGCGCTTCAATCCGATCGACGACACGGCGGCATCGACGGCGGCGGCATTGGCCTGCGGCGAGTAGTCGCCGTTCGCCGCGGGCGCTGACCTGCCCATCCCCGGAAGATCGATCGCGACCGCGCGGCGTGTCGTGCGGAGATGTGCGAGTTGCGCAGCCCACTGCGCCGAATCGCCGCCGTTGCCGTGGATGAAAAGGACCGGCAATCCGCCGCTGCCACCGTCGTCGACGTAGATCGTTCCATTCGGTGTGGTCACCGGTCCCGAAGCCGGCGCATGCGCGCAAGCTGCAAAAATGAGTGCGAAGAGTGAGAGTCGCTTCATGTAAAGTCTCCTTGTCAGGCACGATAGCGAAGCGTCGATCGCATGTCAAGCATGCTTGTCTCGCTTGCGCTCCGGCCAGCCACGCTGCTTCACCTCGTCGAACGTCATGAGCGAATTCGCGTAGTAGTCGCGCAGCAGCGTCTCCCTCGGATTCCAGCGCCACGCTTCCTCGATGACCGGGACGCCGCTCCCCTCGAAAAGATCGGAGCGCCATCGCTCGGCCGGCTCGATGAGATGGCGCAACTCGACCACCGGCCGCGCGGCGCGCCAGATCGCCTCGCCCGTTTTCTCGCGCAGCAGCCAGACGCGATTGCGCCACGTCTCGCGATAGCGATCGATGGCGTCGACGATCTCGGCGTCTGTCAACGGCTCGGCAGCGTCGGCAAATACGCGCGCCAGCAACGTCACCGGTGTGACCGGCAGCGCGTTCGAAATCTCCAGCATCACGCGCTCCGCCAGTTCGGTCAGCGCCGCTTTTCGGTCGTCGTAAACCGGCGCCAGGATGGCCGGATGTTCGCCGACGAATTCGTCGACCGCGATCGGCGTCCCGAACGTGACCACCGCGTAGCCGTAGCGTTTGAAGCGCTTCAGGATGCTCCGCAGCAGGTTGCGAAAAAGAAAGTCGATCGTGGTCTGCAGCTTGTCGCTCTTCGTCCGCCGGTCTTCCTTCCCCACCAGCTCCTCGGTGAGATTCCGGTCCTCCAGCACGCGGTCGTAATTGATCGCCGTCGGGATCAGAAACAGCGGCGCACTGAATCCGGGATCGCGCTTGCCGGCCACGATGTAGTCGAGCATCCCCAGCTTCGGCTTCTGAAATGCGCCGTCGCGCGTGAGGCCGCCCTCGATAAACACGCCCTGCGTCACGCCGTTCTTCGTGATCGTGCTGACGAACGTCGACAGCACCGCGTGGTACAGCGGCTCGCGATACCGGCGCCGGATGAAGTAACCGCCGAACCACTTGAACAGATGATTGAGTGGCCAGACGCGCGCCCATTCGCCGACCGCGTACGACAGCGAGACGAACTTGAACAGCATGTGCGCCACGAGGACGTAGTCGGCATTCGAACGATGATTGATGAGGTAGACGACGACCGCGTTTTTCGGCGCGGTGGCGTTGAATTCGCGCAGCGTCTTGTGCTCGACCACCGGCCGATACAGAAAATGCATGATGGCCCGCGCCAGCGGCGCACCCACCCGGTAGTACGCGAGGAGATTGAACTTGGGGACGATCTCGCGCAGATACGTCCGCGCCTGGCGCGTTGCCTCTTCGATCGAGGAGTGATGCTCTTTCGCGTAGCCGCGGATGGCCTCGACGACGTCGCGGCTGCCGAAGACTTCCAGCTCGATGTCGGCGTGGCGCCGTTTGAGCTTGAAGCGATCGACGTGAATGTGCCGCTTGCGCTGGAAACGGCGCGCGTGCCGCTTGCCCACCACCAGCGCGATCGCGGCGAGAACCAGCGCCGCGACGAGAACCTCGAGCAGAAGTCGCATCGGTGCCGGGCAGTGTAGCGTGAGGCCTGCGTTGCGACGGCGTTGCGAAATTCGGCAGACGCGTCCCTCTAATCAGTTACACAAGCCCCCACTGGCGGATTGGGTCCGGCCCGGGAGACCTGTCGATGACTGCGAAAGTGAAAGCACAAGCCGTTCGCGGCATTCGCACGGCGTTCAGCGTGGCGCTGTTGGCGCTGTGCGCATGCCGGGCGGCGGAGCAGTCGCCGTCAGCGAAGCTGAAGGC
>JBAVBF010000753.1:0-13719 GCA_049586115.1 Thermoanaerobaculia bacterium
AACGTGATGACGGGAAAAACGGACTACCGCTACTTCGTCGGATTGCCGAGTCCCGCCGGCGCGCTCACGATCGCGGCGTTGATCTGGTACGCGCCCGCGCCGGTGCTCGACCGCCGCTTTTCGCTGGTGATCCTCGTGCTCACGGCATGTACGGCCTTCGCGATGGTGTCGCCGATCCGCTGGCGCGCGCAGAAGGGCCTTCACTTCCAGCAGGGCCGCTCGTTGATGTACATCGTGGTCATCGCCGCGATCATCGCCATCGCCTTCGCCTGGCCGCGGCAGGTCGGCGTCGTCTTCGCGATTGCGTACCTCGCGTCCGGTCCGATGATGCGGCTCTGGTCGATCGCGTTTCCGTCGCGCAAGGCGAACGACGTGCTACAAATCGCGCCGCAATGATCGATCCGAAATCCGCCGCCGGCTATCGCCTCGGCATCGTCAATCCGCTGACGCTGGTCGGCACCGAGATCCAGTCCATCCTCCGCGAGCGCGCCTTTCCGTTCGATAAGGTCGTGCTGCTCGACAGCACCGGGACGGCGACAGGCGCGCTGACGGCAATCGGCGACGAGCCGGCCGTCGTCCTTCCGGTTTCCGATGACGAGTTGGAAGACTGCGACATCGTTTTCTTCTGCGGCCCCGCCGAAGGGAACCGCGAATGGATCGAGCGCTATGACGAGGACAAATTCGTCGCGATCGATCTCTCCCAGCCGTCGACGATCGAAGGCAAACTCGCAGTCGCCGGCGTGAATCTCGAAGAGATCACCTCGGACGATCGACTGCTCGTCTCGCCGCATCCGGCAGCGATTCCGATCGCGCTGATCCTGCATCAGATCGAGATGCTCAGCCGCGTGGAGTCCTGCACCGCGACCGTCGTGCAACCTGCCTCGGCATTCGAACAACTCGGCGTCGAGGAGCTGGCGAAGCAAACGATCAGCGTCCTGAATATTCAGACCGTTCCGCAAGAAGTCTTCGATCGCCAGCTGGCCTTCAATCTCTATCCGGCGGCCGAGCGAAACGAGGAGTTCATCACCTCGCAAATTCGCTCGCTCACCGATCCCGACGTGCAGATCGCGTTGCTCGTCACGCAGGGGACGATCTTCCACGGCCACACGTTTTCGCTCTTTCTCAAAACGAAAGAGACGCTCGACGTCGAGCGAATCACGGCCACCTTGCGCGCAAATGCCGCGATCGAATTCGCCGAGGGCGACCAGGCATTCGGCACGATCGACGCGGCGGGGAAGGATGAGGTTCTCATCGCAGAAGTGCGCGAGGACGCATCCATCCGCGGCGGTTTCTGGGTCTGGGCCGTCTGCGATAATCTCCGCCGCAGCTCCGCACTGAACGCAGTTCTCGTGGCTGAGAAGGTGCTGTTCGGAAGTGGAATCGCGAACTAGCAGGAGAACGAAATGCAAGACTTCTACGAGCCGAAAGTCGGCGACATGGCCCCCGATTTCAAACTGCCGTCGACGCGCGGCAAAGAGATGACGCTGAATGAAAATCGCGGCAAGGACGTCATCCTCTACTTCTATCCGAAGGACGACACGCCCGGCTGCACCGCCGAGGCCTGCAACTTCCGCGATCACGAATCCGATATCTCCAAAGCGCACGCGGTGGTCCTCGGCGTTTCCGCCGACTCGCTCGAAAGCCACGACAAGTTCCGCGGCAAGTACGAGCTGAATTTCCCGCTGCTCTCCGATCCGACCGCCGACGTGGCAAAAATGTACGGCGTCTGGAAAGAGAAGAACAATTACGGCAAACGCTACTGGGGCGTCGCCCGCACGACCTTCTGGATCGGACCGGATGGCCGCATCAAGAAGATCTGGAAAAAGGTCGACACGAAGCGCCACGCGGAAGACGTCCTCGCGGAGCTCGACGCGGCGCACGCGAAGAAGTAGCAACGGCAACGTAGCGCCGCCGGCCCGCCGACGCTACGAGGCAAATCTCCGCCGCGTCCAAAACGATCGGTGGTTTCGAAGTAAGAGGTTTTTGTCTGCGTAATCTGCGGATACGGTTCATCCGCAGATTACGCAGATGTGGCAGATAGGAGCGCTGGTTTGAGCGCGCGCAGCCGCTTGCAGGCCTCGGCCAGCGAATGGAAATTCTTCGCGAAGCAGAAGCGCAGCATTCTCTTTCCTGCCTCGGAGACGAAGAATGCCGAGCCGGGAACGGAGGCGACGCGCGTCGTTTCGAGCAACGTCTGCGCGGCTTCCTTGTCGTCGCGGAAGTCGTCCGGAATCTGCGCGAGCATGTAATACGCGCCCTGCGGAATCGACGGGTTGAAGCCGGCCTCGGAAAGCGCCTCGGACAGCATGTCGCGTTTCTTCTGATAATCCGAGGCCATGTTCGCGTAGTACTCGTCGCCGATTTCGAGCGCACGTGCGACGCCCCATTGCAGCGGCGTCGGGGCACAGATGGCGAAGAGATCGTTCATCAGTCCGATCGCACCGGCCACGCGTTCGTCGGCGATGACGTAGCCGACACGCCAGCCGGTAATCGAAAACGTCTTCGAGAAGCCGCTGATCGTGATGGCGAGATCGCGGCATGACGGGATCGAGGCGACGGACACGTGTTTGCGGCCGTCGTAGACGATGTATTCGTAGATCTCGTCCGTGAAAATCCAGGCACCGAATTCGCGGCAGAGCGCACCGATCTTTTCCAGCTCGTCGCGCGTGAACATTTTCCCCGAGGGGTTCGACGGCGTGCAGACCACGATCGCCTTCGTCTTCGGAGTGAAGGCCGCGCGCAGAACGTCGAAGTCGATCGTCCAGTCGGGCGCTTTCAGCGGGACGAATTTCGGCTCGAAGCCGAGGACCTTGAAGGTGTTGAGGTGATAGCCGTAGTACGGTTCGAAGAGGATCACTTCATCGCCGACGTTCAGCGTGGCCATCGCCGCGGCGAGAAAGCCGCCGCTCGATCCGACCGTGACCACGATCTCCTTCGCCGGGTCGGCGGTGAATCCGTTGTGCCGCTCGACCTTGCGCGCGATGCGCTCGCGAAGAATGTCGATGCCTTCGAACTTCGAATAGGTTGCCTTGTTCGCTCGGATGGCGTCGCAGGCGCCGTCGACGAGCTCCGGAAGCGTTGGCAGGTCGCAGATGCCCTGCCCGAGGTTGATGCCGTCGACGCGTTCGCACTCGCGGGACATGCGGCGGATGTCGGACTGCACGAGGCCACGCAAACGATCGCTGATCTGGTTCATAGCGGGCGTAGTGTAAACCTGCCGGCCCACCATTCGCCCCTGGTCCGTTCTTCGATGATTTCGAGGCCGTGCTCGGCACACGCGCGGACGACTTCGTCGCGTTTGATGGTGAGGATGCCGCTGAGGATGAGCGATCCTGCGGCATGCCTCGTAACGTCGCCGAGGAGCGGGATGATGACCTCGGGGATGATGTTCATGGTGACGATGTCGAACGTACCGCCGCGGAGCGCTTCGAGTCCGCCGATGAAGATCGGCATCCGCGCGGCGTCAATTCCGTTGCGGACTCGATTGTCGCGAAGCGCGGCGAACGCGTCGACGTCGTTGTCGAACGCGATGACGTGATCCGCGCCGAGGCGGCACATGGCCAGCGCGAGGATGCCGCTGCCGGCGCCGACGTCGAGTCCGCGTTTGCCGGCGACGTCGAGCGTCTCCAGGATCTCGATGCAGAGCGACGTTGTTTCATGCGAGCCGGTTCCGAAGGCTTGCTCCTGCGGAATGACCAGCGCGTGGCGGGTCGTGTCGTGCGGAATCAGCGACGCATCGGGCGCAACGATGAAATGTTCGCCGATGAACAGCGGCTCGAGCGATTGTTGATAGCGATCGAGCCAGTCGATGCGTTCGCGGTCGTCCGCATGCAACTCGATTCCGGCGATGTCGCCGAATTCGCGCGCGGCTTCGTCGCGCTGATCCCCATCGTCAAAGTACGCGGAGATCGTGGTGGTGCCGTTCGCCTCGGACGACGAACTGCCTGTCGATGGCGTCAGGTACAGCCGCGATTGCACGAGCTCCTCGATCGCGTAGTCGCGCGCGTCGAAGGAGATGTCGAGGATGAAGTCCTTCACGCGTGTGCGCCGAACAACTCGCCGTAGTCTTCCATCGCCGCCTGCACGACGTTTGCGGCGTGCGCGTAGCCGTACGAGCCGGAAATGCGGATGCGGGCCGGCTCGCCGGGAACGAGTTTGTAGGTGGAAAAGTAGTGTTCGAGGCGTTCGACCAGCACGGTCGGCACGTCGCTCAGATCCTGCGCGTCGCCCCAGACGTAATCGCCCTGCAGCACCGCGATGATCTTGTCGTCGGCTTCATCGCGATCGACGAGCTGCAATCCGCCGATGACGCGCGCGGACAAAAGGATCTCCGACTTTGCGATCGGCCGCTCGCTGAGAACGCAGATGTCGAGCGGATCGCCATCGCCGCGTTTCGTGACCGGCGTCAGCGCCGCAACGCGCGGGCCGCAATACGTGCGTGGGATGAATCCGTAAAGTGCCGGCGGCTGGGATGACGTTCGCTGCGGCCGGTCAACGCGCAGATATCCGGACGCCTTATCAACTTCGTACTTGATCAGATCGAACGGCGTGATCTCAATGTACGCATTGACGACGCGCGGCGCATCAGTCCCCGCGCTCAGCCCATGCCACGGATGCGGACGCCATTGCGAAAACGTGAGGTCGGCCACAGGACGGACATTCTAGCCCGGCAGTCTGGCGACAAAGAGCGTCATGCGGGTTCCCATGGATTCATGACCCTGACATTCGCCTTCTCGAAGTCGCGGGTGTTGCGAGAAACGATAGTCAGCCCATGATGCAGCGCAGTCGCAGCGATGAACAGATCTGGTTGCGCGAAGGTGTGGCCGATTTTGCGTCCGTCCTCAACCAGAAGCCTCCATGTCACGAGGATGTCTTCGGTGACCTCGAGAACCCGGTTCGCGAACATGGGACGTGCCGTGTGAATCAACCAATGATTCAACTCGATTCGCCGACTTAGATCTGTGGCGATCTCGATACCGAATCGAATTTCAGCGAAGCTGACGACGCTGACATGAAGGAGATCGAACGGTTGCGCTTCTATGAACTGAATTACGTTCGGGTCCGGTCTGGGCCGGCGCAACTCCGAGATTACGTTCGTGTCGAGAAGCCAGCCGCTCACAATTCCACATCGCGAACTGGCGAACGCACTCCCTCGCGGTCAAACTCGATGTCGCCCAACGGTGAGTTCTGCATCAAGTCGATGAGTACTCGGCCCGTCGGTTCGCCTTTGATGCGTCGATACTCCTCAGCAGAGACCACGACGACCTCTTCGCGGCCGTGCACCGTGATCTGCTGCGGACCTTCAGTCTTGGCTTTGCGGACAACCTCGCTGAAGCGAGCCTTTGCATCTTGGAGTGCCCAGTGTCCTGGGAGTGTGGCGGCGCGAGCGGCTGTCGATCGATTTCTAGTCATGCTGACTAGTATATGTTCACGGCGTCGTGAAAAAGTCCTTCACCTTCCCAAACACTCCCTTGTCCTGGAGCGGAGTCTCGCCCTCGGCCTCGGCGTAGCGCGTCAGCAACTCGCGTTGGGCATCGTCGAGCGTCGTAGGGATGCGCACTGCTACGTGGACGTATTGGTCGCCGCGGCCGGGGCCCTGGAGGAACTGGACGCCTTTGCCGCGGAGGCGGAAGACCTGGCTGGGCTGCGTGCCGGGCGGGATGCGCAACGACTCGGGGCCGTCGATCGTGTCGGTCTGCACTTCGGCGCCGAGGGCGGCTTGGGTAAAGGTGATCGTCTGTTCGGAGTGGATGTCGTAGTCGCGGCGCGTGAACCTCGCGTGCTCGTGGACGGAGATGAAGACATAGAGATCGCCGGGAGGTCCGCCGTTGAAACCGGCTTCGCCTTCTCCCGAGACGCGCAGGCGTGAGCCGTCGTCGACGCCGGCGGGAACTTTGACGGAGATCGTTTTCTCTTCGCGGACGCGGCCGGCGCCGTCGCAGTTCGCGCACGGATCCTTGATCACTTTTCCGGCGCCGCCGCATTGCGGACAGGTGCGCGCGACGGCGAAGAAGCCCTGCGAGTAGCGGACCTGACCGCGCCCCGCGCAGCCGCTGCAAGTCACCGGCTGCGTGCCCGGTTTCGCGCCGCTGCCTTTGCACGTCTCGCAGGTGGCGACGCGCGGAACGTCGATGGTGATGTCCTTGCCGAAGACTGCTTCCTCGAATTCGAGTGTCAGATCGTAGCGAAGGTCATTGCCGCGTGCGGCGCGGGCGGAGCGGCGCTTGCCGGTGCCGAAGAAATCGCCGAAGCCGAAAAGATCGCCAAGGATGTCGCCGAAGTCGGCGAACTGATTCGGATCGAAGCCGCCTCCGCCGCCGGCCTGATGGCCGAAGCGATCGTAGCGCGCGCGTTTCTCATCGTCGGAGAGCACGCCGTACGCTTCCGCGGCCTCCTTGAACTTCTCCTCGGCATCGGCATCGCCGGGATTCTTGTCAGGGTGATACTTCACCGCCAGGCGGCGGTATGCCTTCTTGATGTCGTCGACATTGGCTTCGCGCGCAAGGCCGAGCACTTCGTAGTAATCGCGTTTTTCAGTTGTAGCCATTCGTCAGTTTTACGGGGCGTCGCCCGGAACGTTCATTTTGAGTGGGTTGTAGAGCATCACGCTGGTGAGGATGCGCGAGGCGGTCTGCAGCTCGAAGATCGCGTCATTCAAACGCTGCTTCTCCTCGGACGCCGCTGATTCTTTTGCTTTCAAGATGCACTGCTGGACCTTGCCGCGATCGTCCTCGCTCAGCATCTTGCCGAACTCGCGGAAGACCTTGTCGTTCGTGTAGATCATCCCTTCGAGCTTGTTCTGCAGCATGCGTGTCTCGCGGCGCGAGGCGTCGATACGTGAATGTTCGGCGGCTTCGTTGACGAGGCGATCGATCTCGTCCTGCGATAGACCGCCGGCGGGATTGATCTGCACGCCGGTCGACTGGCCGGTGGCCTGATCGCGCGCGGTGACGCTGACGATGCCGTTGGAGTCGATCGAGAACGTGACTTCGATCTGCGGCACGCCGCGCGGCGCGGGCGGGATGCCGACGAGGTCGAATTTGCCGAGCGACTTGTTGTCGCGCGCGAATTCGCGCTCGCCCTGCAGCACGTGGACGGTGACCTTGTTCTGCTGATCGGCGACGGTCGTAAAGATCAACGAGTTTTTCGTCGGGATCGTGGAGTTGCGCTCGATGACTTTCGTGAAGACGCCGCCATGAGTCTCGACGCCGAGGGAGAGCGGCGTGACGTCGAGCAGGATCATGTCCTTGATGTCGCCGCGCAAAATGCCGGCCTGCACCGCGGCGCCGACGGCGACGACTTCATCAGGATTGATGTTGCGGTTCGGCTCCTTGCCGAAGGCCTGCTGCACCGCGTCGATGACACGCGGCATGCGGGTCTGGCCGCCGACGAGGACGACTTCATCGATGTCTTTGGCCGTGACGCCGGCCTGCTTCAGTGCGTCATTGACGGGATCGATCGTCTTCTGGATCAGGTCCTCGACCATCTTCTCGAACTCGCGGCGCGTGAGAACGTTGTTGAGATGTTTCGGTCCCGAGGCGTCGGCGGAAATGAACGGCAGCGTGATGCGCGACTCCTCCGAAACTGACAACTCGTGCTTGGCGCGTTCGGCGGCTTCCTTCAGTCGCTGCAAGGCCATGCGATCGTCGGCGAGGCTGATGCCGGTATCGCGCTGGAAGCCTTCGATGAGCCAGTCGATGATGCGCTTGTCGAAATCCTCGCCGCCGAGGTAGGTGTCGCCGGAGGTGGAGAGCACTTCGAAAAGCCCGTCTTCGAGCTTGAGGATCGAGATGTCGAACGTGCCGCCGCCGAGGTCGTAGACGGCGATGAGCTGGTTGTGCTTGTTGTCGAGCCCATACGCCAGCGCGGCCGCGGTTGGCTCGTTGATGATGCGCAGCACTTCGAGTCCGGCGATTTTGCCGGCGTCGCGCGTGGCCTGGCGCTGGCTGTCGTTGAAGTAGGCGGGGACGGTGATGATCGCTTCGGTGACCGGCTCGCCGAGGAACTCTTCCGCGAACGCTTTGATCTCCATCAGTACGAATGCGGAGATCTCCTCGGGTGAATATTCGCGGTCGCGGATTTTGACCTTCATGTCGCCGTTGCCGGCGGGAACGATCTGGTAGGGGAGGATCTGTTTCGCGCGCGAGACTTCGCTCGTGTCGTACTTGCGGCCGATGAGCCGCTTGATGGCGAAGACAGTGTTGAAGGGATTCGTAATCGCCTGCCGCTTGGCGATCTGCCCGACGAGACGATCGCCGTCCTCGGTGAAGCCGACCACCGACGGCGTGGTGCGGCTCCCTTCGCGGTTCGCCATCACCTGCGGCGTGGCGACATCCACTACCGCTACGCAGGAGTTGGTCGTTCCGAGATCGATTCCGATGACTTTCGGCATGCGTTAGTGGCCTGAGGATCCATTCTCCTCCGGCCCGCCGACGGCGACCTTGACCATGGCCGGCCGCAGGAGACGGTCGTGGAGGAAATAGCCTTTCTGGAGGACGGCGGTGACGGTGTGCGACGGCACGGACGGATCTTCCTCGCGGATGACCGCTTCGTGAATGTTGGGATCGAAGCGGACGCCGGATTCCGTGACCGCCTTGAGCCCGTGACGCTGCAGAACTTCGAAGAGTTGTTTGTAGATCAGCGCGACGCCTTTGTGAAACTCGTCGCCTTCTTCGGCATGTTCGAGCGCGCGATCGAAATTGTCGAGCACCGGGAGGAGATCGCGGATGACGGAGCCGAGGGCGTAGCGCTGGAAGTCGGCTTTCTCGCGCTCGCCGCGTTTGCGGAAGTTTTCGAAGTCGGCCAGCGTGCGCATGTAGCGGTCGCGGAAGTCTTCGTTCTGCGGCGAAGCGGCAGCGGAAGTTCCTGAGACCGCTTCCTGCGCGGCGGCTTCCATCTCCTGCTCGATGTCGGCGACCGATTCGCCGGTGTCTTCGATGACGTACGCGTCATCATTCGCATCATTTTCGTTTTCGCTCACTGCGGTTGCTCCTGTTCCTCTTCGATCTTGCGGCTGAGGGCGACGCCGAGGTAGTCGACCAGCGGCGCCATGCGCGCGTACTCCATGCGCATCGGTCCGATGATGCCGACCATGCCCAGCGGTGCGGCGTGCGTTCCGTAGCGTCTGGCCACGATGCTGAAGTTGTAGACCTGCGTAAAGTTGCTCTCCGAGCCGATCAGAATCTGCAGCCCTTCTTCAGAGAGACACGAGTTCAAGATCTCCACCAGTTTCTCCTTTTCCTGCAGCGCGAGGAAAGTCTTGCGCATGGAGATGGCGTCGGAGAACTCGGGTTTGGTGAGGATCGAGGCGGCGCCTTCGACGTAGAGCTCGTGCTCGAGCGGGGAGACGTCGTTCACGGCTTCGATGCCGAGGGTGATCGTCTTCTGCAAAATCGAGTCGTGTTTCGCGCGCTCTTCCTCGGTCATGCGGATGAGCCGGCGTCGGATGTTGTCGAGCGTGAGGCCGGCGAACTCGATGGTGATGTAGCGCGAGATTTTCTGCAGTTCGTCGCGCGTAAACGGCTGGCGCGTTTCGATGATCTTGTTCACCACCACGCCGTTCTGCCCGACGATGATGCACATGATCTTGCTGTCGGCGACAGCGACGAAATCCATGCTGCGGATCGTGAACTGCAGCAGCGTGGGCATGAAGATGACGCCGACCTGATCGCTCAGCTTGGACAGAACGCGCGAGGCGAGATGCAGCACTTCGTCGATTTCGTTGGCGTGGCTGACCTGGTCGTCGATCATTTCGCGTTCGCGCTGCGAGAGCCGCGCATGACGCATCAGGTGATCGATGAAGAAGCGGTAGCCGCGGTCGGTGGGAATGCGGCCCGCAGAGGTGTGCGGCTGCATGAGATAGCCGAGGTCTTCGAGATCGGCCATGACGTTGCGGAGACTGGCGGGAGAGAGCTGGAAGCGTCCGCCTTTGGCCAGCGTACGGGAACTGACCGGCTCGCCCGTGGCAACGTGCTGCATGATGATCTCGCGCAGCACCTCGCGGGCGCGGCTGTCGAGATCGTCACCATGGAGATCAATGTGTGGAGGCATTGCGGGTCAAGAGCGAAGGGTAGCAGTCTCGCTGTCCGGCCGCTAACACACAGGAGAATGTAGGAATTGCGGCGAAGGGTGTCAAGATTGCTGGTGTTCTTCCGCATGATGAAGCGTCTGTTCCTGCTCGCGTTCCTGCTCGCCGCTCCGGCTCATGCCGTGACGGTCGATCGCATCGCCGCGGTCATCGATCGCCAAGTGCTGACGGTGAGCGAGGTGAACCAGATGGCCGAGCTCCGCTTCTTTCCGCGAGTGGCCGGACGCAATGACGATGACTACCGCCACGACATCCTCGAAGCGCTGATCGCGCAGGCGCTTCGGTACCGCGACGTGGAGCGGTTCGGCGCGCAGGACATCCCGAAAGATTCGATCGAAGCGCGGCTGATGGAGATTCAACGCCGTTTCGCCTCGCCCGCGGAACTCGACGCCGCACTCGCGCGCGCGGAGCTGACCTCGGACGAATTGCGCGCGCTGATCAAGCGGCAGTTGCAGGTCGAGGCGTACATCCAGGAACGCTTCGCGCCGATGGTGTTCGTGGCGAATGAGGACATCGCCGACTACTACAACGGTCCGTGGCGCCAGCAGCGCGTCGCGCGAGGTCTGGCCGTGCCGCCGCTGAACGACGTCCGCGAAGAGATCCGCGCGCTGATCCGCTCACGCCAGCTCGATCAACAGATCGAGACCTGGACGACGCAGCTGCGAGCGAGAGCGAATGTCGATGTGTACGCGTGGCGGTGAAGAAAGAGTGAAGAGTGAAGAGTGAAGAGTGAAGAAAGGAAGAGTTTTCACTCTTCACCCTTCACTCTTCACCCTTTTTTACGGGACCGGATTCGCGTTCTGCGTGTAGAAGTCGACCGAGCCGATGATGGTCTTCAGGCCCTGCGCGTCGGCGACCTGCACGGTCAGGCGGTGCTTGGCGTTTGCGAGCTTCGTCGTGTCGATCACGAAGCGCCAGCCTGAGTTCTGGGCGTTCACCAGGAACGGATACTGCTGGACCACGTCGGGACGCGGGAAATTCAACTGCGCGAGTCCTTTGAAATCGCCGTCGACGATGATTTCGACCGAGGAGAGCAGACTCTCCGCCACGGCCCAGCCCTGGAACGTGACCGTTCCCTTCAGGAAGTCGGAGGTGTGCGGCACGTCGATGAAGCCGACCGCGGCGGCGACGCGGTCTTCCGCGCATTCGAAGAAGACAGGCAGTCCGTCGCGGTTCGGAAGTTCGGTGAACGTTCCATCCTGATCGCCAACGCGCACTTTCAGGATGTGATTGCCGGGCTTCACTCCGGACGCGAGCAGCGCGCCGACGTCCATCGTGAAGAGGAAGCCGGCGCGCGGCGCATCGGGATAGCCGGGGTAGTAGCGCTCCACGTCGAAACGCGGGAGGCCGTAGCAGTTCGCGTAGTTGCCGAAGATCGGACTGAATCCGCAGTCGTCGGTCGTCGAATACCAGCGGCGTCCGTCGACTTCCAGTTCGGCGTATGCCACGCGGCCGGTGTCGGTGCGCGTCGCGAGATCGAGAGCCCAGCCGCGGACGGGCGTGATGTGCGATTGCGGATTGATGACCGGCGAGGACTGCGGAACGGTTCCGCACCGCGTGCCGTAAAGGACGGCGTCGCGCTTCGGTTCGTCGATGTAGCCGAACGGCTTTAGGTTGGCGTTCTCATTGAAAACCTGCACCGTGCGGCGGCCGATCAGTTTCGACAGGCCGTTGCGGTCGGTGGCGCGGACGTCGAGCGCATGGACGCCGTCCGGAATGCGCGTGGTGTCGACGTTGGCGATGAACGCGCTGTAGAGCGCGTCCGGCCAGTCCGCGATCGTGTTGGCGACGTCCGGCCGCGGGTCGCCGTACATCGCGTTCTGCACGACGCCGTTGTCGATGAGCACTTCCACTTTGGCCACGCCGTCGGTGTCGAGGGTCCAGCCGGAGACCGGGAAGGATCCCGAGGCGTTGTAGATGCCGACGGTGTCGGGGATGTCGACGCTGCCGAACGGCGCCTGATTCAGGCCGTTGTCGATCGTGATGGTGCGCCGGCCGAGCTCCGTCACCGTCCCGTCGCTGTAGAAAACCTTCACGGACAGCGTGTGCGGCCCATTCGTGAAGCGGCTGGCCAGCATGCCGATCTGGAAGCCGGGCGAGATGTGCTGGATGCCGGGATAGTTCGGATAGGCCTCGACGATGTCGATGCGCGGCAGGTTGGTGTTGGAATTGGCGATGAACTGGTCATCGACGTAGACCGCCTCACGCGAGATCGCCTCGGGCGAGAGGAACCATCCCTTGACCAGAATGACGCCCGTCTGCGTGACGGTGGGATCCGGAAAATCGAGACTGCCGCGCGTTTCAGCCGTTTGTGCCAGGAGCACCGGCACGGCGAGCGACGTCAGAACGATGAGAACCAGGCCGCGGGTAACCCTTCTCCACATAAACCCCTCCAACACCCGAAAATAACCCTGCCCGTAACTGCGGAGCCGGCGATGGTTGCGCCGGTCTGTGATCGGTTTGCCGGAGTTTATACTGCGCCGGTGAATTCTTCAAATATCGATGTGGCTGCCGTCACGATCGATGACATCCGCGCCGCCGCCGCCCGCCTCGGCCACACCATTCATCGCACGCCGCTTTTGTCGAGCCGATCGCTGTCCGAAGCGATTGGCGTCGAGGTGCGGCTGAAGTGCGAGAACCTGCAGCGCGCCGGCTCGTTCAAGATCCGCGGCGCGATGAACGCGCTGTTGCAACTATCCGATGAGGAACGGCGCAACGGAGTGGTGGCCTTCTCCTCCGGCAATCACGCCCAGGGCGTCGCGCTGGCCGCGAAACTCCTCGGCATCAAGGCGACCATCGTGATGCCGGAGAACTCAGTGCAGATGAAAGTCGACGCCACCAAAGGTTACGGCGCCGAGGTCGTGACCGCGGGCGTGACTTCGGCCACGCGCGATACGGTGGCCCGCGAGATCGCGGACAAGACTGGGGCCGCCGTGATTCCGCCCTTCGACGACTGGCGGATCATCGCCGGCGCCGGGACGGTCGGGCTGGAGATCGTCGAGGAGTGGCCGGAGGTGGAAACGATCGTCGCGCCGCTCGGTGGCGGCGGACTGCTCTCCGGAGTGGCCATCGCCGCGACGTCAATCAACCCGGGCATCGACGTTTACGGGGTCGAGCCGCGCGCCGGGAACGACGGCGAGCAGTCGTTCAAATCGGGCCGCATCGTGTCGATCGACCCCCCGAAGACGATCGCCGACGGCGCCCGCACGCTGGCCATCGGCGAGCGCAACTTCGCGGTGATCCGGTCGCGCGTGCGCGATGTGGTGAGCGTCGAGGATGATGTTCTGCTCGATGTCGTGAAACTTGCGATGTACCGAACGAAGCTGGTCATCGAGCCGACCGGTGCGCTGGGGATCGCTGCGTTGCTGTCGGGCGCAATCAAGCCGAGGGGAAGAACCGCGATCGTCGTCAGCGGCGGCAACATCGACTTTTCGTTGCTTTGCTGATCTGTCATCCTGAGCCGCCGGAGCGACGGAGGCGAAGCCGCAGTCGCGGAGGACGGTCGAAGGACCCCGTTCCTGATAACCAGGTCGGGCGGCGGCTCTTGCACGATGCAAGCAAGTGGGGGTCCTTCGAGCGTCCTACGCTTCTTCGGCTTCGCTACGAAGCTTCGGCGCCTCAGGATGACAGCA
>JBAVBF010000754.1:0-7291 GCA_049586115.1 Thermoanaerobaculia bacterium
CTCACCGTGACGTGCTGCCGCGCCAGTTTCGAGACGAGATACGTCGGAATCTGCGAGGAATCGGCGAACGGTTCATCGTAAATGTATGGAAGCAGCGGGATCACGTCACGCGCGTCCGCGGGAGTGACGTACAGCTCCGTGTGGTCGGTGCCGAGGTGCTTCGCGACCGCGGCGGCGTAATGCGCTTCGTCGTATTCGGCCTCGCGAAACCCGATGCTGAACGTCTTCACCGGACCGCTGCTCTGCGCCTGCATCAACGCCGTGACCAGCGACGAATCGATGCCGCCGGAAAGGAAGACGCCGAGTGGAACATCGGAAATCATCCGCAGCCGCACCGCCTCCCTCGCCACGCGATCGAGATCCTCGATTGCTTCCGCGTCGCTGCCGGCATAACGGTTCGCGATGCCTTGCTCGACGACGTCGCGCAACGACCAGTACTCCCGCTCCGTTTTCCGATGATCGGCGTCGAACGTGACGATCGTCCCCGGCCGCACTTTCCAGACGTCCTCGTAGATCGTGTACGGCACGGGCACGTACGCGAAGCGCGTGTACAGCGCCAGCGCGTCGCGGCTGATGTTCGTCGGGCATTCTTCGGCAACCGTCATCGCCTTCAGTTCGGAACCGAAGAGGACCGCGCCATCGGCAGCGGCGTAGTAGAGAGGCTTGACGCCGATACGATCGCGCACGAGGTGCAGGCACCGCTCGCGGCTATCCCAAAGCGCGAAGGCGAACATGCCCACGAAGCGTTTCACCGCGGCGTCCAGGCCCCACGCCTCGAAGGCGGCCAGGATGACTTCCGTATCGGAATGCCCGCGCCACGACGGCGCCAGCCCACCGCGCTCCAGCTCTTCGCGAATCGCAGGGAAGTTGTAGACCTCGCCGTTGAAAACCATCGTGAAACGGCCGGAGGCGGACTGCATCGGTTGATGCCCGGCCGGCGAGAGATCGATGATCGAAAGGCGCCGGAATCCGAGCGCAACGCCCGCGGCAGGATCCGACCAGACGCCGGCATCATCCGGCCCGCGATGCGCGATGCGGCCAGTCATGCGCGCCGCCGTTGCGGCAGCATCGACTCCCCGTTTTCGCCAGATGCCCGTGATCCCGCACATAGTCAGCGCTGCGCCGATTCATACCATGCGATCGTTTTTGCGAGGCCGTCGCTGAAGGATGTCAACGCGCGAAATCCAAATTCGCGTTCGGCGCGCGAGACGTCCAGCATCCGCCGCGGCTGGCCGTTCGGCTTGGTCGCGTCCCAGACGATTTCTCCACGGAAGCCGGTGCGCTCCGCGATCAACCGCGCCAGATCGCGGATGGCGATCTCTTCTCCCCGCCCGAGGTTGACCGGCTCCGCGCTGTCGTACCGCTCGGCTGCGGCGACGACGCCTGCGGCGGCGTCTTCGACATAAAGGAACTCGCGCGTTGGCGAACCGTCGCCCCAAAGTACGACCTGCTCGTCTCCCCGTTCGCGGGCTTCGATGAACTTTCGAATCATCGCGGGGATGACATGGCTGGTCTCGAGATCGAAGTTGTCGCGCGGTCCGTACAGATTCACCGGGAGCAGGAAAATGCCGTTGAAGTTGTACTCCTGCCGGTACGCCTGCAGTTGTACGAGCAACATCTTCTTCGCCAGTCCATACGGCGCGTTCGTCTCCTCCGGATAGCCATTCCACAACTCCTCTTCGCGAAACGGAATCGGCGTGTGTTTTGGGTACGCGCAGATGGTGCCGAGGCAGACGAATTTCTCGACGCCCGCGAGTCGAGACTCTTCGATGAGATGTAATCCCATCACGGCGTTGTCGTAAAAAAAACGGCCGGGATGCGAACGATTCGCGCCGATGCCGCCGACCACTGCCGCTGCGTGGATGACCAGATTCGGACGATGCTCGCCGAGGTAGACGCGAACGGCGGCCGCGTCACGAAGATCGAGCTCCGTCGCGCGCGGCGTGAACAGCGCGGCCGGATTGCGTTGCTGCAACTCCGCGGCGATGAACCCTCCGAGGAAACCGCCGCCGCCGGTGAGCAGGATTCGGCGATCGCTCCAGAAGGTGTCCATCGTCACTTCGCGCCGAGACGCGCCTCGGTGGCTGCGAGCTCCAGATCGGCGTCGACCATCAGATCGACGAGCTCCGCAAATGTCGTGCGCGGCGACCAGCCGAGCTTCTCATTCGCTTTCGTGGCGTCGCCGAGCAGTAGCTCAACCTCGGTCGGACGAAAGTAGCGCGGATCGATTTCGACACGAACGTTTCCCGTCGCGTTGTCGATGCCGCGTTCGTCAACGCCGCTTCCTTCCCACGCCAGCTCGACGCCGGCGCGAGCGAAGGCGCGGTCGCACAACTCGCGCACCGTGTGCGTCTCGCCGGTGGCGATGACGAAATCGTCCGGCTCATCACATTGCAGCATCAGCCACATCGCCTCGACATAATCTTTCGCGTAGCCCCAATCACGGCGCGCGTCGAGGTTGCCGAGGTAGAGACGATCCTGCAGGCCGAGCTTGATGCGGCTGACCGCGCGCGTGACTTTGCGCGACACGAATGTCTCGCCACGGCGCGGCGACTCGTGATTGAAGAGAATGCCGTTGACGGCGAAGAGGCCGTACGCCTCACGGTAGTTCACGGTCATCCAGTACGCATACAACTTCGCCGCGCCGTACGGACTGCGCGGATAAAAAGGCGTCTGCTCGTTCTGCGGCGACTCGGCGACCTTGCCGAACATCTCCGACGACGACGCCTGATAAATCCGCGGACGGATCTGCAGCTCGCGGATCGCTTCGAGCAGCCGCGCGGCACCGAGTCCGGTCACCTCGCCGGTGTACTCCGGCGTGTCGAACGAAACCTTCACGTGACTTTGCGCGCCGAGGTTGTAGATCTCGTCCGGATTGACGATGCGCAGGATGCGATTCAGCGACGAGCTGTCATTCAGATCGCCGTAGTGGAGGATGAGTTGCCGCTGTTGCTCCTGCGGATCCTGATAGATCGCGTCGATGCGGCCGGTGTTGAACGACGACGAACGGCGCACGATGCCGTGCACGACGTAACCCTTTGCGATGAGCAGTTCGGCGAGGTACGAGCCGTCCTGTCCGGTGATGCCCGTAACGAGCGCGGTGAGTGCGGGTTTCGGCATCTCAGGCCCGCACCACGTTGATGCCGGCATCGCGCGGGACGACGTTGCGCGTATCGATGACCAGCTTCGCCGACGCGTAGAGCTTCGCGTCCGCGAATTGCGAATGCGCCGTCGAGATCAGCACGGCATCGTAGTTCGCGAATTCTTCCGGCGTACACGGCACGGAGCGGAGGTTGATGTCGTGCTTGCGTCCGCGCCGCGCAACGGGAACGAACGGATCGCAGTACGAAACGATCGCGCCGCGTTCCTGCAGCAACTCGATCAGCTCGAACGACGGCGATTCGCGATCGTCGTCGATGTCGGCTTTGTACGAGAGTCCGAGCACGAGCACCTTCGCGCCGACGATGCTCCTGCCGCTCTGGTTCACGGCTTCGGTGGTACGGTCGATGACGTAGCGCGGCATGGAGGTGTTGATCTCGCCGGCCAGCTCGATGAAGCGCGCCCACGTGCCGTACTCCGCAGCCTTCCAGGTCAGATAAAAAGGATCGAGCGGAATGCAGTGGCCTCCCAATCCTGGTCCCGGGTAGAACGGCATGAAACCGAACGGCTTGGTCTTTGCGGCGTCGATGACTTCCCAAACGTCGATGCCCATCCGGTCGAAAACGACTTTCATTTCGTTGACGAGCGCGATGTTGACGGCGCGGAAGATGTTCTCGAGCAACTTCGCCGACTCCGCCACTTCCGCGCTGGAAACGGTGACCACGCGGTCGATGACCGACGCATACAGCGCCTCGGCCGCGGCGAGCGACGGCGTATCGATGGCGCCGACGATCTTCGGAATCGTGCGCGTGTTGAAGTGCTCGTTGCCGGGATCTTCGCGCTCGGGCGAGAACGCGAGGAAGTAATCGCGCCCGCAGACGACGCCTTTTTTCTCGAAGCGCGTCAGCAGCTCTTCGCGCGTCGTGCCGGGATACGTCGTCGATTCCAGCACGATCAACTGCCCCGGCCGGATCCTCTCCGCGATCGCTTCGGCGGTCATGCGGATGTACTTCAGATCGGGCTCGCGATGAACGCCGAGCGGCGTCGGGACGCAGATGATGACGGCGTCGCATTCGGCCAGCCGGTCGAAATTCGTGGTGGCGATGACGCGGTCGGTGCTGAATGCTTTGCTGATGCGATCGACGCCGATGTGCTTGATGTACGACTCGCCGCGGTTCAGCGCGGAAGTCTTGTTGGCGTCGACGTCGAAGCCGATGACCGGGAAGCCTTCCTCCTCGAACAAAAGCACGAGCGGAAGACCGACGTATCCGAGTCCGATCACGCCGACGACGGCGGTTCGCGCGCGGACGGCTTCCAGAAAAGTTTCGAGCGTTTGAACGTCAGTTGAAGCAGTCACGTTAGGGCACCTGGAAGTAGTCTTTGTACCACGTTACAAATCGTGCAATCCCCTCGGCGATCGTGACCGATGGATGGAAGCCGACAGCATTCTCCAGCTCGGCCACGTCGGCGCGCGTGGAGACGACGTCGCCCGGCTGCATCGGCAGCAGATCGAGCGTTGCTTTGCGGCCGAGGGCGTCTTCGAGCGCGGCGATGTAGTCGAGGAGGAGAACGGGGCGGTTGTTGCCGATGTTGAAAACGCGGTACGGCGCATAGCTGCGCGCCGGATCGGGATCATCGCCACTCCACGCCGGATCGGGCTCGGCGCGTTTGTCGAGCACGCGCACGACGCCTTCGACGATGTCGTCGATGTAGGTGAAGTCGCGAATCATGCGCCCTTCGTTGTAGACCGGAATCGGCTCGCCGGCGAGGATGCCTCGCGTGAAACGGAAGAGGGCCATGTCCGGCCGGCCCCACGGTCCGTACACGGTGAAAAAGCGAAGGCCGGTGGAGGCGACATCGAAGAGGTGCGCATACGTGTGCGCCATCAGCTCGTTTGCTTTTTTCGTCGCGGCGTAGAGCGAAACGGGATGATCGATGTTGTCGTGCTCGGAGAACGGCTGCTTCGTGTTTGCGCCGTAGACGCTGCTCGACGATGCGTAGACGAGATGCTCGACGCCGTGATGGCGGCATCCCTCGAGGATGTTCAGAAAGCCGGTGATGTTGCTCTCGGTGTACGCGTGCGGATTCGTGAGCGAGTAGCGCACGCCGGCCTGCGCCGCTAAATGAACGACGCGCGCCGGCTTGTGACTCGCGAACAACGCTTCCATCGCGGCGCGGTCGGCGATGTCGGCGCGGACGAATTCAAAGCGCTCGAACTTCCGCAGCATCTCGAGCCGCGCATGCTTCAACGCCGGATCGTAGTAGTCGTTGAGGTTGTCGATTCCGGCGACATCTTCGCCGCGTTCGAGCAGCCGCTTCGACACATGAAAGCCGATGAAGCCGGCCGCGCCCGTGACGAAAATCAAAGCGTGAACCCAGCCTTCCGCCCGTCGTCGAAGAACATCTGGACGGTGTCGAGCGAGTAGTCGGCGAGGTCTTTCCCGATCAGCGGCAACTTCTTGAGGATGTCGTTGGTGACGGTGATGATGTGGCAGCCGATGGCGTCGGCCTGGATGATGTTCAGCAGTTCGCGCGGACTGGCCCAGATCAGTTCCGACCGCGGCGCGCTCTTCAGGATGTCGACGCACTCGGTCATGATCGGAACCGGATCGCGGCCCGTGTCGGCGATTCGTCCGGCGAAGACGGAGACGCACGATGGCGCGCCGTCCTTCACCGCGTCGACGACATTGCGGACCTGATCGATGGTCATGATGGCTGTGATGTTCAGCTTGACGCCTTCGTTCGCGAGGCGGCGGACGAGCTCATACGCGGGCTCGCGGCGCGTGTTGGTCACGGGGATTTTGACGTAGACGTTGTCGCCCCACGTCGCAATCTCGCGCGCCTGCCGCTCCATCTCGTCGAGCTCGTCGGAAAAGACTTCGAAGGAGATGGGGCGGTCCGGAATCACGCTGACGATGTCACGAGCGAAGGCGCGATAGTCGGTCAGCCCGACCTTGTGCATCAGCGTCGGATTCGTGGTGAAGCCTTTAATGTACGGCTTGGCGTACATCTCCAGCATGCCGGCCTTCTCGGCGCCGTCGGCGAAGATTTTGACGTTGAGATCTTCGAGTTTTGTCATCACTGATTCTCGAGGATCCATTCGGCGGCGGCCGCGAGTGACGGCACGCGCACGAACGATCCAACCGGCTGCTTCTCGGCGTAGCCATGATCGACGAAAAGGCAGCGGCAACCGGCGCGCTGGCCCGCTTCGATGTCGCGCCAGCGGTCGCCGACCATGAACGATTGTTGCAGCTCGACGCCATGGCGCTTCGCCGCATCGAGCAGCGCGCCCGCCTTCGGCTTGCGGCAACCGCAGGCGTCGCCATCGTCGTGGTAACAGGCCACGACGTCGTCGACCGCCAACTCGGACATGAGACGCACGTGCATCGCTTCGATCGTTTCGCGGCTCTGCGTCCCGCGCGCGACGTCAGGCTGATTCGTGACGACGATCAGCCGAAAGCCGGCGCCGCGAAGTTTGTGCAACGCATTCGGAACGCCCGGCAGCACTTCGAGCTCATCGATCGAATCGGGCGGATGTGGCTTTCCATCGCGGACCACGGCGCGATTGATGACTCCGTCGCGATCGAGAAACACGGCTTTCATCACCTGGTCGATTCCCACTTCGTCTCGGAAACTTTCAGCGCTGGATGCGAGACCAGCAGGTGCCAGACGACGGCCTGAAACGCTTCCGTGTGCGGCGTGACGTTCTGCGGATTGACGGTGGGGATGATGACGCAGGCGTCGGCGACCGTCGCCGTGTACCCGCCGTCGCGGCCGACGATGCCGCAAATTTTTGCCCCGACCTCGTATCCGTACTCCAGCGCCGCAACAAGGTTCGGGCTGACGTTCTTCTCCCGATTTCCGCCGCCGACCGAAAAAACGAAAAGCATGTCGGCCGGACTCAGCCGGCTCACTTTCAGCCATTCGATGAAGACCGAGGCCCACCCTTCGTCGTTCGTGCGCGCGGTCAGCTCGCTGACGTTGTCGGTCGGTGCGTACGCCTCGATGCCGCAGATCTTCCGGAAGTCGTTGACGGCATGGGAGCAATTCGCTGCACTGCCGCCGACACCGAGCAGAAAAAGACGGCCGCGGCGTTCGCGAAGTTCGGCGAGCAGGATGGCTGTCCGCTCGATGGCGTCGGCATCGAGCTTGTCGATGATCGCGGATGCTTCGCGGAGATGGTCTTCGGTGT
>JBAVBF010000755.1:0-5679 GCA_049586115.1 Thermoanaerobaculia bacterium
CCGCCGGATCGCTGGTGACCGGCATCATCGTCGCGCATCGCCGTCCGATGCGGCGCACCGGCGCGGCGCTCTTCGCCTCGGTGGCGATCTTCGGACTGACCATCATCGGCTTCGCCATCTCGCGCAATTTCTGGATTTCGTTCGCGCTGCTGACCGTCGGCGGGATGGCCGACAACGTGAGCGTGATCATCCGCGGAACGTTGCTGCAGACGCTGACGCCGCAGCACATGCTCGGCCGCGTGTCGTCCGTGAATCAGATTTTCATCGGCTCCTCGAACGAGATCGGCGCATTCGAATCCGGCCTCGCCGCGCGCCTCCTCGGCACCGTCCCCTCGGTCATCTTCGGCGGCGTGATGACGCTGATCGTCGTCGCGCTGACGATGTCCTGGGCGCCGCAGCTGCGGAAGATGCGCGAGATCGACGCAGGCACCGCCGACGGGTAGCGTTTATTTCGCAAACGCCCCGAGCCTCACCAGCACAGACAAGAGTGTCTGTGCCACATTGACCCTGCAATGCCTACGAATGCGCCTACCGGCACAGCCGGTGTGGCACAGACACTCTTGTCTGTGCTTTGGCAAGGTGCAGTGCCTGATATTGCTAACGCCCGTCACGCAAACATCGACGTAACCATCTCAGCGTTCGACATGAGGTTCCAGAACGACAACTCCGCCAGCGCGTTGACTTCGAGTGGCTCCAGTCCGAGTTGATCGATCGTCAGATAGTTCGGGAAGTGTGAAAGGCCGTTGACCGCCGCCTGCACGTCTGGCGCGAGCGCCTTGATCCAGTTCGGAACCGCCGTGTTGTAGACCCACAGAACCTCGACCTGCGTGCCGCCCGGGATGTCGAAGTTGAGGTTCTGCAGCACGTTCAGCGTCTGTTTGAACATGGCCGGACCGCCGTTGTTCAGGTTCGCGTCGGCGAAGCCGTTCATCAGCTCGTAGTACGGCGCGGTCTCGAAGACCTGCACGAAATCGGGCGTCGCATTCGGCGCCGAAGCGACGTAGCTCTCGGTCAGCGCTGCCGATTTCGCGTCGGGCTGGAGGCCGAAGAGCAGTTGCACCGAGCTGTCGATCGTCACGGAGCCGCCCTGGTCGAGCGGCTTCGTCAGCAGCGGCGTTTGCGAGTTCACGAACGCGATGATCTTCGTCACGCCGCGCGCCAGCAGCGCGCAGATGCCGGTATTTTCGAGGCTGCCGCCGTCGGCGAACCAGTAGAGCAACTCCTCCTGCGGACTCGGATTCGCCACCGGCCAGTACGGATAGCGCGGCACGATGCCGTCGAACTCCGGCACCTTCTCCTGCACCGTCTGCGCGAAGGCGGCGCTGCTGATCGAGGCCATGTCGACGAGCGAGAACGGGCGGGCTGGCGGCGCGACCGTAGCCAGATCTCCGTCCCGGCTGACGATCGACGGCGATCCCATCGCGAACGGCTGGATCAATCCTCCGCCGATGGCGCGCGCGCCGGGGCCGATGGCGAGAAACGTCGCACGCACGCCGATACCGAACGGCGTCGACTCGAACGGCAGCAGTTGCGCGCCGCGCGTGTCCTGATTGCTGAAGATGGACGAGTTCATCACAAGCAGCGGACGCCCGGCGTGTTGCTGCATCGTGAACTGAGCGGGCGTCAGCTGCGGATTGTTCGGCGCGATGGTGCTATCGACGGTCGCTTCATTCAATGAGTAGTAATCCAGCGGCAGCCCGTCGCTCCCGACCTGCCAGAGACCCCAGTTTTGAAAGATTCGCTCGCCGATCAAACCCTGCCAGAGGTTGTCGTTCGAATAGCCGTACTGACTCTTCAGGTGGTGGAGAACTTCAATGATGCTGACCCAGCTCATTCGGGTCGGTGCGATGCCGAGGCACTGCGGGCCGAGGGTGTTCAGGCGGGCCAGCGTCAGAGTGCTCGGGTCCGGAGTGGCAGGTCCGAGGAAATCGTCATCGTCCACGTCAGCCGGCAGATAGACGAGCGACGCAGAGGCCCACGTACCGCCGGAGACGGACGAGATAACCGCTACCTTTTCCAGCAAGTTGAGCGCTTTGAGCGCGCGGTACTGCCCCATCGCGCAGGTGAGCGATCGCGAGCCGCCGCCGGACATCGCGACACCGACGGCGCCGGCTGGCAGAACCGGCTCGCCGGTGGGCGTGGTGCCGGTGGGATAGAGAGCGGTGACGAAGTTGGTCGGCATGCATAGGAGAGTAACGGATGCGCCAATCTCCTACCCACCGTAGATTTTCTTGACGCGCACGATAGCCTCGGTGCGATGTCGACGCCGGATCCGAATACCCCGATAAAAGGCCGCGGAGCGAGCTGGAATCCGCAGAACCGCTTCGAACGAATCGAATACGTCCACGATGAGGATGCGCACAACGACGATGAGCCGTCGCCGCTGCCACGCACGATTTTTCTGCGCGATCCGACGCGCACCATCCTCGCGCACAACGACAGCCCCGACGTCGGATTCGACACCAGCATCAATCCGTACCGCGGCTGCGAGCATGGCTGCATCTACTGTTTCGCGCGCCCCTCGCACGAGTACCTCGGCTTCTCGGCCGGACTCGAGTTCGAAACGAAAATCCTGGTGAAGGACGATGCGCCCGAGTTGCTGCGCGAAGAGCTGATGTCGAAGAAGTATCAGCCGCGCATGATCGCCATCAGCGGCGTCACCGATCCTTACCAACCGATCGAACGGAAGCTGCAGATCACGCGGCGCTGCCTGCAGGTGCTGGCGGAGTTCCGCAATCCGGTCGGCATCATCACCAAGAACCACCTCGTCACGCGCGACATCGACGTCCTGCAGGAACTGGCCGTTCACAACGCCGTGTCGGTGCACATCTCCGTGACCACGCTCGATCCGCAGCTCGCCAATCTGATGGAGCCGCGGGCGTCGCGGCCGGAGTTGCGCATCGCGGCAATCGACAAACTGGCGAAGGCGGGCATTCCGGTCGGCGTCATGGTCGCGCCGATCATTCCGGCCATCACCGATCACGAGATGCCGGCAATCCTCAAAGCCGTTGCCGACGCGGGCGGCACGACCGCGGGATTCGTCGTCCTGCGTTTGCCGTGGGCCGTTGCGCCGCTGTTCGAGAAGTGGCTCGAAGAGCACTATCCGGATCGCAAAGAGAAAGTGATGAACCGCGTCCGCGATCTGCGCGACGGAAAGTTGTACGACCCGCAATGGGGAATCCGGCAGCGCGGCAAAGGGATCTTCGCGGACCAGATCGAGTCAATGTTCGAGGTCACCTGCCGGCGCCTCGGCTTGAACGAAAAGCGCTACGACTTAACCGCCGAGGCTTTCCGCAGGCCGACGACGCAGGGGAGTCTCTTTTGAGCGCTGCGCGGCGGCGTTTTCCGCGCAGGCCGTCACGGTCTCGATCAATCGGTGCAGGTCGAACGGCTTGCGGAGCAGCGCCCAGACCAGTTTCTGATCGTCGAAATCGCGCAGCGTAACCTCGGCGACGGCGGTGACGACGATGACGCGTTCCAGCATGGCGCGCCGCTCGGCCTTGAGAAAACGGAGGAGCTCGAATCCGTTCAGCCGAGGAAGCATCAGGTCGAGGAGGATGGCGTCGTAGTCGTAGATGCGCAGCTTCTTCTCCGCTTCGGTACCGTCGGTCGCAAGGTCGCACTCGAAACCTTTGCGGCGCAACACAACATCCAGCAGCCCGCGAATGCCCGGGTCGTCGTCGATGATGAGGATCATGGGTTTCCCAACGCCGGCATCTTGCATGTGGCCCCGTTTTCCATCTGTCCGTTTGCGTACATCGGCATGAGTTTTGTTCTTAGAGAATGCAGACTGATGCAGATATCTACGTTGCGCCAGAACCTTTTGTTGAATGCTCTTCCTGACGCGTCGTTCGAAGCATTGGCCGCGCATTTCAGGATTCTTGAAGCGCCGCTCGGCAGACGTCTTTTCGAACAGGACACGCGTACCGACGTCTATTTCCCGCTCGGCGCTGTGATTTCGCTGATTCGCAATCTTGAAGACGGCGACGCGCTCGAAGTGAGCATGATCGGTATGGAAGGAGTGGTCGGAATCAACGCCGTGCTCGGCGTCGATATGAATCCGGTGGAAGGGTTGATTCAGGGCGCAGGACTGGTCGCGTCGATTGGCGGGAAGGAGTTGCGGCGCCAGATGGATCAGGACGCGCCACTGCGCAGCATCCTGCACGGTTTCGTCTACACGATGATCGCGCACATCTCGCAACTGGCCTGCTGCAACCGCCTGCACGTGGTGGAGCAGCGCCTCGCGCACTGGCTCCTGCTGCTGCAGGACCGCGCCGGCTCCGACGAAATGTCGCTCACCCAGGAGTTTCTCGGCCGCATGCTTTCGACGCGGCGCGCCGGCATCAACGCGGCGATGAAAGCGCTGGAACTCGCGGGCACGATCGAGCACGAACGTGGACGCGTCCGCGTCATCGACCGCGCCAAACTCGAGCAGGCGTCCTGCGAATGCTACCGGGCCATGTTCGATGAGTACGAACGCGCGCTCGGATTTCCACCGCTCGCCGCGATCGCCTCCGCACGATGAGCGACCACGCGAAAAAAGTCTTCGAAGGAAAGCACCTGCTCGTGCTCGAGCGGGATGGATGGGAGTTCGCCGAACGGACGAAGGGAAAATCGGCCGTGGTCATCCTCGCGATCACGGCCGACGACCGCATCCTCTTCGTCGAGCAATTCCGCCGTCCCGTCAATGCGCGCGTCATCGAGTTCCCGGCAGGTCTCGTCGGCGACGCAGATGGTCACGACGATCCCGCCGAGACCGCGAAGAAGGAGCTGCTCGAAGAAACCGGTTACGCCTGCGAGCGCGTCGAACGACTCACCTCCGGCCCGACCTCCCCCGGCATCACCTCGGAAACCGTCACGTTTTACGCCGCGTCAGGACTCGAACAACGAGGTTCGGGCGGCGGAGTGGACGGCGAGGACATTACCGTGCACCACATTCCGCGCCATGCCGTCGCCGATTGGCTGAAACGAAAGAACGGCGAGGGCGTGATGATCGACGTGAACGTGTGGGCGGGATTGTGGTGGCTGTCGTAACGCGGTCGGCAGCCAAGTCACGTTGCGTCGACCGGTCGGCATGATCACGATCCTTCCGGTCGGGGCTTCAGAAGCCAGCGAAACAACACGGTGGCGGTGATGGCGCCGATCGCCTGCGCGACGATGAAGAGCGGCGCGTCAACCGGCCGTATGCCGCTGAACGTGTTCGTGAACATGCGCGCGATCGTGACCGCCGGGTTCGCAAACGACGTCGATGCGGTGAACCAGTACGCCGCGGTGATGTACGCGGCCACCGTGAGTGGAACGACGGAGGCGCGCCGGCCGGTGGCGTGAATGACGGCCAGCAAGCCGAAGGTCGCGACGATCTCGCTGACAAACTGGCCTGTACCGCTGCGGACGTGTTCGGAGAATGCGAGCAGCGGCAAGTCGAACATCCGGTGCGTTACGACAACGCCGGCGAGCGCTCCCACGACCTGTGCTGCCGTGTACGCAGCGACGTGCCGCCACGCCAGAACGCGTTCCATCGCGGAAGCCAGCGTGACCACGGGATTGAAATGCGAGCCCGAGATCGGCCCGAACGTGAAGATCAGCGCAACCAGCGCACCACCCGTGGCGACGCTGTTGGCCAGCAGAGCCACCGCAACGTTGCCGCCGGCCAGCCGTTCGCCCATGATCCCCGAGCCG
>JBAVBF010000756.1:0-2672 GCA_049586115.1 Thermoanaerobaculia bacterium
AGTTTCTACTGGCGGAGCCGCCGCTGCGAGGTTCCCATCCTCGGCGGCAGTCTGGCGACGCTGATCAGCGACGCCGACACGGCCGCAACGGCGTCGCCCGACGGTACGCGGCTCGCCGTCACGCGCGACGTGCTCGAAAAAGGCGAGAGCCGCCTCCTCGTCACGTCGCGCGATGGCTCGCACGGACGCGTGCTGGCAACACTCTCAATGCCCAACGGCGCCGCATCGCCGGCGTGGTCGCCAGACGGTAAGCAGATCGCGGTCGCACACAGTCAGAACCTCTTCGCCATCGATGCCGTGAGCGGAGCACGGAAGCCGATCGCCATCGCGGCACCGCACGGCGCGATTCACACCGTGGCCTGGAACGCCACCGGCGATTCGCTGCTCGTCAGCGCCGTCGATGAACGCTCCGCGGGCCGCTATCAATTGATACGCGTCGACGCTGCTTCGGGCGCGACGACGAATCTGACCGACGACTACGACGACTACACGGAGCCGCGCTCCGCCGGCGCCTCGGTCGCAGCGATCCAGACGAAGTATCAGTCCACACTCTGGTCGATCGCGCCCGGCTCGCCTGCCACGCAACTGACGCGCGGACTCGGCACCTCCGACGGCCTCTACGGCCTGACCTCGGCGCGCGACCGCCGCATCATTTATTCATCATCCGCGGGCGGCAACGTCGATCTCTGGACTGCGAACGCCGACGGTTCCGATGCGCGTCAGCTCACGAACGACGAGCGCCTCGAATCGCATCCCGTAGTCGCCGCAGATGGCGCGACGATCGTCTACATCAGCAGCGCCCACGGAACGGCCGGGATCTGGCGGAGGAACATCGACGGTTCGCAGCCGCGACAGATCGCCGCCGCGACGGCCATCTACGACTTCGCGCTTTCTCCCGACGGCAAGCGCATCGTCTACGCCGCGGGCGACGACACCTCCACGCGTGCGTCACTGATGACCGTCTCGATCGACGGCGGCGCCGCATCGGCGATCGCGACCACCGGGCCGCTGCTGAAGGGCCTCGACGTCACACCCGACGGCCGCACCGTCGTTTTCTCCGCCCTCGAAGACAAAGCGCTCAAAGTCTTCAAGGTCGCCATCGGCGGCGGTCAGGTGACGAAGCTCTTCGATTCGACCGGAAACGCAGCATCAATTTCGCCGGACGGAAAGCTGATCGCGTTCGCTGCCGGTATGGAGGACACGGGCGCAAAACTCACCGTCGTGTCGATCGACGGCGGCGCGCCGCTGCCGGTTCCCGCCCTCACCGGACGAATGTTCCGCTGGACGCCGGACGGTAAGAGCGTCACCTACCTCCGCCGCGACGGCCGTCAGGAAAACGTCTTCATCCAACCGCTCGCCGGCGGACCCTCAACGCCGCTGACGGCGTTCCCCGAGGGCGCGATCGCAAGCTACGAATGGTCGCCGGACGGACAACGGATCGTCCTGACGCACTACCTGCAGATGTGCGACGTCGTTCTGCTGAATCCGCCGGCTCGGTGAGGAGGAGCAAGGGTGTTGTCGTAGCGCCGGCGAATGCCGGCGTAAGAGCCGTAGCCCCCGCTTTCAAGCGGGGGAAACAACGCGCACTGGAATTGTGAGCCCGCTTCAGCGCGCGAAGATTGGCCTTCTTGGAACCTCGCCGAAACCTTTCTATCGCCCGCTAAAGCGGGCTCCCAAAAACACGACCCCGGCTTAAGCCGGGGTCTACGGTTCTTACGCCGGCTTCGCCGACGTGAACATGTATGCCTCTGCGTCGATCGAATCGCACACTCGCAACCCGTAACGCGCTTCGCCGCATCCGTAGCGCCGGCGGCTCGCCGGCAGTCCGTTCGCGCAATCGCCAGCGAGCCGCTGAGCGGTACAGCCGACGAGCCGTCGGCGCTACATCAGTTACCGCAGCCCCACCGCCATCCGGTCCGCGAGCGCTGCCAGCGCCTGGCTCGTCCCGGCCGCGATGTTCGCGCTGTCGAGCGAGGCGATGTCGATTGAAATCCGTTCGTGATGCGTCACGTCGGGTTGGCCGGATGTGCGCACGATCCAGCGCCCGTCGAGCACTACCTTCGCGTCAGGTCCGGCGGTGAAGTCTTCGAAGACGACGTCGATTGCGCGTAACGCGCCGGACGGACGCGACGCGCCGGGCAGAATGACCATTCCTTCCGGCAAGCGGTCGGCGAGATCAGACGCCAGCGTGTGCAGCACCAGGGGCTGCAGCGATGCAGACCACTGCTCATTCGAGCGTACCTGCAGCTGCTGATTGGCGAGACGCACCACGATCTCGCGGCGATCGAGTCCCGGCGGCAGTTCCACGCCATCGATTGCGACGGGCAAGCCACGCGTAGCGGCGGGCGGCGCGGACGGCGGCAAGCGATCGAGTGTGTAGAACTTGCTCTGCGACTTGCTGAAGAACGAACAGCCCGCGAGGAGGAGCGATAGAACGATCGCGAGTCTTTTCATTTGCCTTTGCCTCTCCCCTTCAGCAGCGCGTCGGGATTCTCTTCGAGATACGACGCCATCCCACGCACCGCCTCGGCCGCGCGTGTGAGTTCACGAATCAACGCTCCGAGGTCGTAGTTCTGGCGCGTGGAACTTCCCATCAACTCCTCGGCGCGTTTCGCGGCCGCTTCCGCCGACGCCGCCGGGTTGCGCAAACTGTCGACGATCGGACCAACCGT
>JBAVBF010000757.1:0-8695 GCA_049586115.1 Thermoanaerobaculia bacterium
CCGTGATGCGTGCCGCGGGAACGCGCGGCATCGGCGCGGATGGCTCAAGCGCCGCGGCGACGTCGTTCGCGTTCTGAAAGCGCGCCGCCGGCTCGCGCTGCAGGCAGCGGAGAATCACCGCCTCCCATCGCGGATCGAGATCGGGAACGAGCGTCCGCGGCGAAGGCGCGGATGCATTGAGACGGCTGACCGCGACCGACATCGGCGTCGTTCCGGAGAACGGTAGCCTGCCCGTGACGGCTTCGTACATCACCACACCCAGTGCGTAAATGTCGGTCGCCGGCGAAATTGAACCCTCTTCGATCTGCTCGGGTGCCATGTAATGCGGCGTGCCGATCAGGACCCCGGTGTCGGTGAGATGAGCCAGCTCTCCGTTCGCATCCACATCGCTTTGCTGCGCGAGCCCGAAGTCGGTGATCACGACGCGCGGCGGCTGCCCGGCCAGCCCCGGCACGAGCATGACGTTGGCGCTCTTGAGATCGCGATGGACAATCGAGGCTTCGTGCGCGGCGGCCAGTCCCGCCGCCAGTTGCCGGATGATGGGCAATGCCTCAGCAGTGGTGAAGCGGCCCGACCGCCGCAGTCGCTCGGCGAGCGTCTCACCGTGCAACAGCTCCATCGAGACGAAGGTAATGCGGCGGTCGGCGATGCCGGCGTCCGATTGTGAGAGGTGATGCGAGACGTCGTAGATGCGGCAGACGCTGGGATGGGTGACTCGGCGGGCCAGCTGAATCTCGCGCTTGAATCGCAGGAGAATGCGCGGATTGGAGGCGATCTCGGGACGAATGATTTTCAGAGCCACGTGTTCATGCAGCTCTTCGTCTTCCGCTTCGAAAACTTCTCCCATGCCGCCGGAGCCGAGCAGCCGGATGATCCTGTAACGGCCAGCAACGACGTTCCCTGGCGCGAACGATCGGAGCGGTGCCTGCGGCTCGATGAAGCCGCCAGCGAGATCGTGCGATGAGAGCAGCGATTCCACTTCCGCCCGGACGGCTTCGTCACTTCCGCAGGCATCGCGTACGAAGCGATCCCGCTCGGCTGTCCGCTGCTCGACGGCCAGCTGAAAAATCTCGCGGACGCGCTCCCAGAAACGGGTGTCCTGCATCTGTGTGTCGTCTTCTTCCATGCCGTTCACGACGAACCTCGGGGGCGAATCGGACGCCCCGTAGTCATGGCTCGGCGCAGCCACGCTTTGGCCATCGTCCACTCCCGGCTTACGGTGGCGGTGGAGATGCCGAGGGCCTCCGCGGTTTCTTCGACGGTCAACCCGGCAAAGAAGCGCAGCTCGACCACGCGGCCCTGCTGCGGAAAGATGTCGGCCAGCCTGGTCAGGACGTCGTCAAGGAAGACGAGATCGACCTTGTCGTTTTCTGGTGTCCCGAAGTCGTCCGAGAGTGTGATGCGCGTCAGCTCACCGCCGCGTTTCGCCGACTGTTTCCTGCGCGCATGATCGACGAGGATGCGCCGCATGATCTGCGCGGAGACTCCGAAGAAATGGGCGCGATCGCGCCAGTTCACCCGATCCTGATCGACGAGGCGCAGATAAAGTTCGTTCACAAGCGCGCTCGGCTCGAGCGAGTGACCGTTGCCTTCGTGCCGCAGGTGGCCGCGCGCGATGTCGTGCAACTGGTTCTGAATCATTGGAACGAGACGGTCCAGGGCGGCCGGGTTGCCCTGATTCCAATCGAGCAGAAGTTGCGTTACGCCGGACGGTTCCATGGTGTCTTCTGCAGAGCTGGCGTTGGCTCGAACAGAGCGCGCATGGTAGACGAGAATCGTGTTTTCGTGCTCGGTTTCGTGTCCCCGCAGGACGCCCACAAATCCCGCGGGAGTGCGAAGTACGATTGGCGGCGTCGCCGGTTTTTCACGCGGCGACGCCGCGGCGCTACGATGAGCCGGACGTGATGACGAGCGACTCCTTCGAGTCGATATGGCCGATGTAGCTGGCCAGGATGACGATCCGGCTGAGGATGCGCCGGGACCCGGCTGGTCCAACGATCAGAAACTCCATGCCGGACGGGAAGTTCGGTACGGTCGAGTCGAACGCGGCGTATTTCGGAATCGGGTCCCGCACCTGGATCGAGCCGTCGGCCTTTTTGACATCCGTGTTCAGGTTGAACCGGACGCCCGAAGGACGGTAACCGATTGTGTAGTCCATCTTGCCGGACACGCGGCCGCCGGAAAGACCTTTCACGAGACTCGCCGACGTCGGCAGCGCGATGGTCGGACTGTTGATGGCGGTGAATCCCATGGATGCGCTGATGGTGTAGAACGCCGCAGGCGCGGCTGCACCCGAATTCCACGCCTTCGTCGACGGCTGCGAAGCACCGGTTACCGGATCCGTGTAGGCGTTCAACTGCGTGGCTACTTTTGTCCTGTCTGTGGCGATGGTCGTTCCCAGGGCTGCCCATTGCGTCAACTGCGAGTAGTCGGCGTAGATGTCGCTCTTCGCCTGGATCGCATCGATGAAGTAGTTCTGCCCCGCAAACCCGTGAGTAAATCGCTGCGTCAGGTAGAAAACCTGGAACTGATAACGGTCCACGAGCAGCGTGGTTCCGCCTGTCCCCGTCAATCCTGTGATCACCGCGGGCGGAAGCTGCTTGGCCACCAGCAGACAATTACCGGTATAGCGAATGGCAGGGTCGTCGGGCACGAGGGACGTGCTGGTCGGATTCAATACCGGCATCTTCGATCCGCTCAGCAGCGGAAAGGTGGTGGGAAATGTGAGCGCGTTGAAATAGCCCGGACCGGTGCTGGCGGCGCTGCCTTCGAAGACAACCCGCGATTGCAGCAACTCGCGCTGAATCGTGTTAACCGCTGCCTGCCCGTAGATGGGAAGGTCGTTGTGCTCTTCCACGAAAAGGCTCGTCTGCACGCTGTCCTCGAGCAACGTGTACGAGATAAAGAAAAGGACGGTGAACAGAGCAACAACGACCGTCATCTCCATCAGCGTGACGCCACGCTGGCCTCTTGAGCGGGATCTCATCTTCGTCATCATCATGGTGATCTCTGGAAGAACGCGCGGTACTGGTGGAATGAGTAGTGTAGCGGGTAACTCTCCCGGTAACCCTCCACGCGGATCAGATAGTTGCCTTGCGGAAAGGTGCCGGCCGGCGTGTTGAAGGTCGTCGACGAGCTCGTGGTGGCCGCGGATACAGCCACGGAGATCTCGTGCGCCGCATCCGGCTTCACACCGGGATAGGCCACGGAGCTGTCCTGAATGTATTTCCAGCCGGTGAGATTTCCGTGCGTCGGATCCTTATCGGGAACGCCATTACTCGGACTGTAGAGCACCGCAAATTTCATCGTCAGCGTTTCGGTCCAGTTGGCGTATTGCGGGTCGGTCGTGTAGGTCTGGCCGTCCCACCGTCTCCACGTCGTATTCCACCCGACCGTAATGGAGCTCTTGTTCTTCAGGTCTGTATTTTCGTTCGGATCGGTGATCATCACGCGAGGCAGTTGGCGGATATGCTTCGCCTTCGGAGTGGCGGAGGCGTCGGTATAAAGGCCGCCGTTCATGTAACTCTGAATCAACGTCAGGAACGACCATTTTGCAATGAAGGTGGTACCGGCTACGCCCGTCGGTGAAAGACCATTGACGGCAATGAACGCCGGGTTATTCGTGGTTGGATCCGTGAGAGCCAGCAGAGCGCTTCCCTGTGTCTCGCCGCCCGGATGCGTGTAATACGTATTCAGTACTCTGGCCACATACGCATTCGGATAGGTGGCCGGCTCGAGGAAGTTCTCGGGGTTGTAGCCGGTAATATTGACGTTGATGTCAAACGGGCGAGCGTTGTCGATCGTGTCCGGTACGGGGAGGGAGAAGTTATCGGCGATGTCCTTGCCCGGGCCAGGGCTGGTGATGTTGGCTTGATCGCCGTCGTGGTACGTGTGGTGGAACGTCGAGCCGGCAGTACCGCTCCAGAAAAACGTCGTACTGCCCATCTCCTGCGTGCGGCGAACCGAAGCCGTCAGGAGGGTTCCATTGAACGGAGGGAACTTGGCGCGGTTATCGCGGACGAACTTAGTTCCGCCAGTGCCCGTCGGGATATTGCCGCTGGCGAGCCACGACGCGTAGGCCGTATCCGGATACAGCTCGCCCAGCCACGGTTTCGCCCACCAGACCGGGGGCGTGGCATTATCGCGGATGTATTTCACGGTCCCGGTAATTGAGTTCTCGTAAAGACTGCCGCCCACACCGGTAAACGGCTTCGTTGAAACAGGCACACTGTTCGGAAACCCGTTGGCGGAGTCATAGCCGATCTCATTGCCGATGCCGATGTAGTAGTAGGAGAAGCCGGTC
This sequence comes from Thermoanaerobaculia bacterium, assembly GCA_049586115.1. Lineage (GTDB taxonomy): Bacteria > Acidobacteriota > Thermoanaerobaculia > Gp7-AA8 > Gp7-AA8 > JADGNZ01. The sequence goes on from JBAVBF010000757.1 coordinate 4,304, forward strand.
ATCGTGGTCCAGATGGCATTGGAGCGGGTGAGCGTCGACCGCAGCATCTGGAAAAGCCGGTGGACGTCGATCTCCAGAGAACCGGCTCCGGTATCCCACCCCGCATCGGTCAGATTGCCATTGTTGTTGATGCCGTACTGCTGCCCGCTGGCGGTGTAAACCCATCCCGGCCACCCTGCCGTTCGTCCGATCGTGCTGTTGAAGCCGACGACCGGGGCGCAGTCGTTCGCGACGCTCGTGTCGAACTGTACGGAGCCGGGTCGCGCCACCACCGCCTTTGTGGTGATCCGCACGCGGCCGCTGACCGCGTCGGCATTCGCGGCCGCCGTGAACGTCGTATTCGCCATCAGCTTCGCAACGATTTGTGCCGCGGTCATGTCGACCGTCGATCCGGAAAGATTCGTCGAAATGGTTGCGCCTCCGTCGATTTTGACAGCGAAGATATTGGTCTGACTGCTACCGCTGGCGACGATGTGGAACGGTTCGACATTCGTCCCGGTGATCTCAGCGGTGCCTCCGCGGTTCCGGTTGGCATCTTCCATGTCATCGAAATAGCGGTTGTAGCCCATCCCCAGCGGGCTTTCGTACGCTCCGGCCGCGACGGCGGGCGGCCCGGTAATCGCCGCCGCCGGAAATTGCGGGGGGGTGAAAACATTCGGTCGCTTCAGATCCGCATATGGACAGTGGCGGGGGTCACCAATTACCTGGAAGCGCTCTGTCAGCGGCAGCTTCGGCGGGATAGCCGCCGTACCGTAGACGTACGAATTGGGGCCGCACCACACAAAGGTGCGGCTCTTGTTCTCGGGATCGACGGCGGTGGGATAGAGATAGCCGCTCGTTTCCTGATCCCCGATACGTGTTTCCACCGTGATGACCGCGCCGGCAGCGGGGATTGCGGCCGCAGGAATCTTGATGAGCCAGCGCGCTGTGTTCTTGGGCCGCACGGCTGTGGAGGTCAGATCTGTAGAGAATTGAACGGCACCCGTCGTGAGATCTTCAACAGGCGACGGGATGTAGTCGAGCCCATAGAGGCGATCCTCAGCCGCGAGACCGCGGCCGCTACTCTCAATGGGCGTTTTCAACGGCGAGCCGTACAGTTTGAGCACCGTATCGCCGGTAGCCGCGTCGATATTGTAGGTCCACGCCATCTGATTCGGCTTTCCCGCTACAGGATAGGAAGCCGCGGCGACGGGAGCGGCGTCATAGGCGTCGACGCCGCCGGTTCCGTCATTGTCGACGCCGCCGTGTATCGCCTGAACGTTGCAAGTGCTACCGGACGGCGGAGGAGCGATCGGGGTGCAGCCCGCCGGGTTCGACGGAATCCACGAACTCAGCCCGTTGATGCGAACGGTAAGCGGCACCGGCATGATCGATGTCGCGGAAACGGGGTCAGTGTACGTGTATACGCGCAGAGTTACCCAGCTGCCGGCGGCATAGACAAGCTGCTCGGGATGAATGACCGCGCGAACGTTCTGCAGGGCCGCGTTTCCCGGGCTCTTGGCGGCATCCGAGTAATTGCGCACCGGCGGGAACGGCATCAACTCGCCGTGAAGATTGATGATCAGCGCGTTGGTGTAGTTCTGCGGGTTCATGTACATGTCGTCCATGAGCAGACGCCACGTCATTTCTTCGGTGGCCGGCGGATCCTGATTCGCCGCGGCTTTCTTACGAGCGTCGTAAAGCGCCTTTTCATCGTAGTAACGCATGGCGTTGTTGTACTGATCGGCGATCGCGTACGGTTGCGGGTTGTCTTTGGCGTCGTAGCCGTTCGTGTCGACGCCGTCCACGCTCATCCGGCCGCGGAAGAAGAACGACGGATAGTAGTAATCATCGCCGCAGTTGCCCGCATTCAGACAGGCCGTCGGCATCTTACCGGGATAGAAGTACACGGAGCTGATGTCCGCGTTGGAGTCGGCTGCGTCATTGATGAACGGTTTGTAGAGCAGATCGCGGCCGTAGGCCAGCGACGTGATCCAGTGCGTACGGAAAATGAGGCCCGGATTTCGCGCCTGCAAATCGCTGATTGCGCTTTTGACGAACGGGACGACGTTCGACATGTAGACCCACCACCCCGGCACGTTTTCAATCGCGAGACAATAGACGTCGTACACCTGGGTCGGCGGCATGTCGCCCGCCAGCGTACGAATGACGCTCGATACCTCGGCGAGAAGGATTTGCCCGCCACGCGGCAGATTTTCGAAGACTTTGACATTGACCAGGCGAACGTCGTTCCCCTGCCCCTTGATCTTCCGGACCGTGATCAGGCGCTCGTACTGCCACGTGTCCGGCGCCACCAGCAGCACATTGCCGCTCATCACATCGTCCGGCAGCGGCGGAGTCAACGGCGTCTGATTTTTTTCGCCGATCGTCGTCAGCACCATGTTGTTCTTCACACCGTCGTCGTAGTCGTCCAGCGTGACGATCGTGCTGCCCGCATTTGTCTGTACGAGCGACTTGAGCTCTTCGATCATCGAGATTGCTTTTTCTGTCGCGAACTGTTTGCTTGAGGTCAGGCGCGTCAGGTGGTGGGCGTTGCTCATCACAGTGGCCGTTCCGAGCACCATCACAGAAATAATCGCGAAGCCGGCGATTACTTCGATGAGACTCATGCCGGACTGCCGGTTACGCGTCGTCACTATCATTGTCTTTCCCATGTCATTTCCCGACCCAGTACTTACTGCGGCTGAAACGGTACTGACCCATTTGTGAATTGATCTGGCTGATGATTGACGGGTCATAGTCCGCCTCGGAAATGTCGGTACCGCTGTTGATCGCGACCGTCGCGCTGCTGGAGTTGTTCGCCGCGATGATGGCACCGCTCACTTGCGTGACCTCATTGATGACGAGGTTGCCCGTGCAATAGATGACGCCACTCCAGTTGGAGTTCGATCCGACCGCGACGGTCAGATCGCCATACACGACCAGGATTCCGCTGCCAGTGAGCGGCCGCTTATTGTCGAAAACGGCTGAACCATTGATGATGATCAGGTTCATCGCCGGCAACGGATTCGGGAGGTCGTTCACCGTCGTCACATTGACGTCTGCGAGGCCCTGCAGCTCCTGCGGTGTCACGGCAAATACCGCCTGAATGTCGTATGGCGCCGTAGAATTGGTCTTCGTAGGCGTAAGCCCCCGGACCACGCCGTTATTTTTCATTCCGAGGCCGCCGCCCGGCCTGCAGGAAACACCGATACCCGCACCGCCCTGAATTTTTGTCTTGGTATCAATCGTGACGTTGTCGCAGTTCGCACTGAAGAGGGCCGCGCCGCCGTCGGGAACATTGACGCTCATCTTCTGAATCTCGGTGCGGAAGGTCTGCTTCGATAGAACCTGATTGGTACTTTGATTGTAATTATTGTTGGTGGTGTCGTTCTGAACCCAGATATATCCGATCGACTCCAATTGCCACACGGAACCCTGGGACGCATTTGTGCGGCCCTTCTGGTTCGTTACGTCGACGACACCGGCGCCGGTCGCGCTGAAGGCGGGGATGCCTTTCCTTACTTCGTACCGAGCCATCAGTCGTCCCGGGCCGCTGACCTGATAGTTGCGGACGATTCCCATGTTCGGACTGTTCGTGTCTTCGGTCTCGTTGATCGGCGGATTTGCGGAGGTGTCGAGAATGGGATTGAACGTCTTGACCGGTTGCACCTGCTGCTTCCGGAACCACGACAATGCGTCGACCAGACCTGCCTGCGCGGCGTTTGCGGCCTGTCCCTGATACGTGAGTTGCCGCGAGACGAGACGGTTTCCGAGTTGAACCTGAGTCAACATCGTGAGAAGCGTCAGCAGAACGAGCGAGATGATGATCGTCGTCGCAAGGATCGCTTGTCCTCTTTCTCTGTGGCGGTGCTTCATTCGTCCTCCCGGCAGCATGGTGGGCTCGCTATGAGCAATGGCTGAGCCATACGCTTCTTGCGATCTAACTGTTTCATAAGCCGTAAGTTAGCCATTTCGGCTGGATCCAGCGCCGAGCCGGATCATCAGATTCTGCTACAAAATGTAACGACTGCGCAGTTGCTCCGACAGTACCTCGGCTGGCGAAGTGTCTGCGCCGGCCGGCTGGTCGAACTCGATCTCGGCCACCGCTCCTCCTTCGGGACGCGGCAGGAGTTGAATGGTGCCGTGATGCAGAAGGATGATTTTCTTCGTCAGCGTCAGTCCGAGCCCGAAGCCGGCCGGCTTTCCGGATTGGAAGGGGACGAAAAGGCGGACCGCCGGATCGAGACCTGCTCCGTCGTCTTGAACAGTGATGCGGATTCGCGGATGCGCGCTCGTGCGAATGACGACGCGGCCTTCGCCTCCCCGTGACTGAATCGACTCGACCGCGTTGCGAACGATGTTGTCGAGTGCGCGCGCCAGAAGCGCAGCGTCGCCGCGCACCGAGATCTC